>CAKOFP010000289.1 GCA_933226995.1 Candidatus Nitrosopolaris rasttigaisensis
AATGTTTATTTCGTACTCTATATTCGATACTACTTGTGCTATCTGTGCAGTAAATAATAGTGTAGAAAGCATGTTGATCTAAAGTTCATGTGCTTTTGAACATCTAATCTCCAAGCCACCTTTGGATCTAACATACAGTTCATAAACATCAACATCATCATTCGGGGGTACCAGGAGAGTAAGAGCTACCTGTCCCAGTGTTTTGAAATGAAATAAAATGAAACCTTCGTCGACTTATTACGCATAAATTAAATTTATATTGAAACCATGAGCGCTAAAGAAACACAATTCCTCTCAACTGCTGTAAAGTCAAGAGAATGTCTAGCTACTCATTACTGGTTACTGCTTTCTTCACTATCTCAACATGTTTTGAATTAGTGTGGGGTTATTACTCCAGGAGTGTTATTTGTCGTAGCAGAAGGAGTAGCACTCCTACTAGAACTTCCACCAGCGCCAACTAACCCGGTAACATTTAGACTATAGTATGAAACTAGGCTAGGGTTGTTACCGCATGAAAATTTGGAGGTTATTTTGTTTGTTCCTTGTTTGACGGTCGTGTATTTAGGAATCAGTAGGAATGTCCATTTTGAATAATCATTTTGTCCTTTAGGACCTATGCCACTAGCATTTTGGTATGGTTTTAGTCCATTTACTATAACAGATACATGACAATTAGAAGTGGTAGAATTACCAGGTGCTGATATGCCAGAAACTACAAGGTTTTTGCCAAAAGGAACGTCTTGACCCCTTACAGGTGATGTTATTCTTACGGCATGGATTGATGTTTTATGAGATATTGTGGTTGATAATGATGGTGAAGACGGTTTATTTTGACCGTAAGCAATATTGGTAGTAAGGATATTCGTTTCTATACTGTTAGCAAAAATAAAAGTTGTAAGAGCAAGAATTAACATAAGTAGTATGTGGGTTTCGAACTTTGATTGATTGATTTGAGCCACCTAAAATTATTGTTGTATCTATTATAAAAAGAGACATAATAAAAGATTTTATCTTCTTAGCTTTGCATTGTTATCCTGACGAACTGTTGTCGTGATAGCATGAAGGGAAGTGAATGATCCACACCTGCCCAAGTACCGAGGTAATGTGAGCCAGTAGGAGTAACGAATGCGTCGAGTTATAATATTTTCCAAGGAACTTGAATAGTGATCATATTTTATCTTCGGTTTTCTCACAAGTTTGCAAATTAAGCATCCTAGTGATGTTGTTTCCTGCGTGCTCCGCCGATATTATTTGATATATGCCTGACCGTATTTGCTACCACTGTAGGTTAGTTCTGCAATATTGCTTGAACTTTCTCCAAACCTACGTGAATTATTCGAACAATTTGTAACACTAGCTGCATCCAAGACTTAGCCTGCAGCTGTATCGCTTTACCTGTATTACCTGTTGTCGGTTGAAAGGTACTACTATGTATACGGATATTGACCGACTATACGATAGGCTCAGCAATTGATACATGTGTGATTACTCAAAAACCTAGCTTAGCTATGCCCACATAAGATTCGACCACCTTTAAAACGATACTAGTAAGATCTGATTCAGTTTATCCCAGAACTAAGAAGCACCACGATTAGACAACTAATGATTGACCCAATGTTTCGAATACTAGTATTACGAGTTATGAATATGATAGCGAGGAAGTAAAACATCATGTCGAATGAAAAAACTAAAGGTAGTGTGGGAAACGAAACCAACACACACATAAATCTAATTATGTCTCGCAACTAAAGAAGTTGTTTAATGTTGCTTTGGCTTGGCAAATGAGCGAAATACTGAAACGTATATGGGAAAGATGCCATTTGTGCAGATCGTAATTAATAACGATAAGTTTATCTGCAATTTGACGTATAGTTTTCCGTGTCAATTACTAACAATGACTTTACTAGAAGAGTATACAATACTGAAAATAAAAAGCACGTTAAACAATCGGTTTTGAAAAGAATAATCCTTCTAGGAATAATACTTGCAATCACACTAAGTATCAGTACGTTTGCGCTTGGACCTCTGATTCCTGCTCAATTTTTGATGTACGCTCAGATAGCACAATTCGCTCTGATAGGTTATATTGTTACGGAGATAATCAGTAATTCAACTTTCAGGGTAGTAACAGCTGCACAACAATCCAACCAGACTGCCAAATCAATAAGGAGCCTTATTAGAATTCTGGGCTCCATAATAATTGTTGCTATTATAATATCTTTCCTTAGCCAAAATCCCGCTTTAGGGGCAACAATTGCTACCATAACCGGTGTAGTGATTGGTTTTGCTGCCCAAACTGTGATCGGAAATATGATTGCAGGAATGTATTTAACAATAACCAGACCATTCAAAATAGAAGATAGAATTACAGTCTTAGGAAATAGCGGTAAGGTCGCTGATATAGGGTTATTATATTCCGGACTCATATTGGATGCAGGAGACACTGTGCTTGTCCCTAATTCATTATTAATAACAACGTCTATAATATTGCGAGAAGGAAAAAAGTCTGATTTACCTGCTCCATTGTATATCTGCTAAGAAATGATTCTTAGATGATCTTACTACTGCAAGGTGGAAGGATTTTCAGCGTGTTATTATAAACTCTTTGGCTAACGATAACTCCGTAAGTTGTTCACGTTTGTCTGCCTCTGAGCCGTCTGATATTTGCCAGGCTCTTTTCTTATCCCCTCCAATGCGACCATATCTTTTTCGTGTTCAAAAGGTATTCGTTCCTATATAGTTTTTAATATTTTTCTTTGCATCATGTCTTAGAAACGCTAAGTCTGCTAACAGTTGATACAATCCCTACCGGCGATATGTTCGCTATTTTTGTCAAAATACGGATGCGTGAGCAGTGGAACGCAGCATAAGCAAACTGCATACCTTAAATGTGGTTCAAAAATGAGGAGAATAGATGATAGTCAACATATTTAGACGCTGGAAACAAAAGAGATCGATCTATGGTTATAGATATAACCTATATGCCGGATTTCTGGAGCGGAATTTAGGGAGCTGAGCTAACGTCAAAGTAACACAAAGAGCTATCCTTTATAACAAGTACAAGGATCTAATCCTTTTTAATAAGAATATACTTATAGCCGGAGTTTGTTCTTTCTTTTCAGCTGCGTTTGTTACCCAGCTTTATCATACATATTACAGTATAAGCCATATCACAAATTCTATAATTGCACTAACAACTGAATATGGTGTTTATATGCCGTTATTTGGTATACTTTTCTACATTGATAACAGATATAGATATATCGACCCATTAACGGGAAAGAAAGATTTCAAGACGATAAAAACAGACATAAAGAAATTATTTACTACCCT
>CAKOFP010000290.1 GCA_933226995.1 Candidatus Nitrosopolaris rasttigaisensis
AATATAAATTGAAGAAGTGTTTATGAAATGAGTGGACAAATAACGTGAAAGGGGAGACATATCTTTTGAAAACAAATAATAATAATAATGATAAAGATCAAACAGTAAAACCAAAGATTCTACCACTTCCAAATGGCCCGTACTACCTCATACACGATATGGAACCAAAAATAGTTGATGATATTCAAAACTCTAAAAGAGAATCACTTTCAGCGGTAAGGGGCGTCACACTATGTCGTTGTGGAGCATCAATGAACAAACCTTTCTGTGACGGCACTCATAGCATTATTGGATTTTCTAGCGAAAAAAGTTCCGGCGGAAGGAAAGATAGGAGAATCGATTACGCTGGAAAGAACATAACAATTCATGATAACCGAGCTATTTGTTCTCATGCTGCAGAGTGCGTAGATAATCTCTCGTCAGTTTTCAAATTAAATAACAAACCATGGATTGATCCTGATGGTGCAACGCGAGACGCAGTTATTGAAACTGTAAGAAAATGTCCATCAGGTGCTCTTAGTTATTCCGTTGATGGTGTTGAACACACGGATCAAGATGGGGAGCCAATGCTTACAGTCTCAAAAGATGGTCCTTATATCATAACTGGCGGTATAGAATTGATGGGTGATTCGCAATTTGGAGAGGGGGCGTCGAAAGAACACTACACACTTTGCCGCTGTGGTGCTTCTAACAACAAACCATTTTGTGATGGTATGCACAGGGATATCAATTTCAAGGATGAAAAAAACTGAAGATCTGACCCATATCAATCCCTATACTACACTAGGTGATGAATCATCTACCGATAAAGGTTTGTAAATAAGCGAAGATGATTTTTTACAAATTATGAGCACCGGCGTCAAACTGCTCAAGAAATAGCAGAGGGAAGTCTGCTCGCAGCTCAGAGGGGCTCCTCTTTCTATGGCTTGCTGTTGGCGAATACTCCTTAACTTAATGGTCCTGGATAGGACTAATCGCTGACAGCAACTTTTACCATCTTGGCTTGTTCAATATCAATCGGCGCGTCAGCAGAATCTGTTCTTATTGCAGCTATTTTATCAACAATATCCATTCCAGATATCACCTTTCCAAAGATGGTATATTTTCCGTCTAGGAATTTTGAATCTTTCAATATAATGAAGAACTGTGACCCTGCACTATCCGGATCCTGTGATCTTGCCATCGATAATATACCTCGTGAATGTGTATTTTTATTAAACTCTGCTTTTACGTTCCAACCAGGACCTCCTGTTCCCCATTTACCTTTGTTGGATGTATCTTTTGTATGGGGATCTCCACCTTGTATCACGAAGCCTGGTACGATTCTATGAAATATCAATCCATCATAGAAGCCGCTCTTTGCCAATTTCTTAAAGTTTTCAACGGTCTTTGGCGCCTCATCTGAATAAAACTCCACTGTTATATCTCCATACTCTGTTTTCATAGTTCCCGTGTTTACCATAATAACAAAACTGCTGCCAATCGCCTATATATATGCACACAGAAATACTTCGATGGCGTCTCAGTCTATAATCCGATATGCCCAAGTCTCCTCGGTGCTACTGTCAACCGTGAGAAGACAAGAGGTAGTAGAGCTAATACCCCGTTCATATTATTTATGAATTGTACTAACTGGCTGCTGGTGTAATAATTTTGGATCCCCTACTGTCTTCGTTTTGGTTGCTCGCAATTTGCTCTTATATTTTAGATTGCGTGGTTTAGTTCTTAATCTATAACCGCAGCATGGACACCATAACCCGTCCCATTTTAAGAAGATCTCGCATATCTGACATCGTTTTTGTCCGTTTGCATAACGCCCAGCACCAACTGGTTTGTGTGCCTTATGACGTATACATATACCTTTACAAGTCATCCGATTCTTTTCCTCTCTCCCTCTTCTCTTCGGTGTTCATAATCGAGAGACATTTGTTATACTTATCTGATGCAGTAGTTAAAGATAATGGCTCATTTGTATATCCTTATTATGTGGAGAATGATTAATTATTTTGGTGTCATGGTATTGTATTAGTGGAATAAGACGAACTTTGTTATCGTTTGATTCCATACACTTTCCGCCCTGATCAACTCATAAATTCTTGGCCACGTACTCGTTGAGGGTTTATTCAAAGCAAATAAAACGGTTCAATCTTGCCATTAAATCTTTGAGTTCCTGTCGTTCGTCGACGCATAGTACGGGCCAACTTTCCGCATCCGAGAAATCAAGGTTCCATCTTCAGGGGTGTGGTATCCAAGTCACAGGTGAATTCTACATTCATCTTATTATTATCATGCAACTGTTACTCTTTCCTCTTTTTTGTCAGCTCTGTTTGCTTGGTCATTTCGGGGGCCATGACTCTTCCTTAATACCATTCAATATGTACATTCGGTCTTCTCTACGCCTCACTTTCATATTGATAAAGTCTAGGGTTCACCCTTCATTTCCATTCGCACCCGAGATGGCTTCAAAGACTGTTTGGTAAATAAATAAAGATTCGATAGTGTTTAATTATTGGATTGAAGTGAATATCCATTTGAAGAATGCGTTTAGCAGTATGGTTTTGCATATTATTACTGTCGGTAGGAGCAGCAATGATGATATCCTCAAATGCTCCCTCCGCGACACTGGCTAGTAGTTTTCTCAGACAAACTAATCAACCGATGATAACACATCAATACCAATCAGTAGATGATAAAGCCACTAGAATAGTAATAATACCACGTGGTGCCGCAGACCATGATGTTCCAAAGTATTATCAGCCAGACAACGTTTCTATTCTAAATAATACTGCGGTGACGTGGATAAACGATGACACAGCAATACACACCGCTACTGCTAACGATTCTTCGTTTGATACAGGCATAATACCTGTCGGGGCTAATGCAACTGTGATTATAAAGGGTGAAGCAGGCAATATACAATATCACTGCACCATACATCCGTGGATGAAGGGCAGTCTTACCATATTATCATCATTGACCCAATATCCTTTCGGCAATAGTAGCCAACTTGAACAACAATATCATCAACAAACACAGGGTAAAATTATCGCTGCTGGGCCAGCATTGGGTCATCCAACACTTAATCCGACGACCCCAATATTGCTACCAAAATCTGTAAATACAACACTGGGAACCGAGCCAGAACACAAAAATGATTGGATAACTGCGAACCACGATGTCTTCGGAACTAGGTATAGCAGTCAGACAATTATTGGTGAGGACAACGTAAAGAATCTACAAGTTAAATGGATATTGCTTAACAAATTCGTTATCGAGGATCCGCCTATAATTATAGATAATAGAGGCTTCGTACAGGATAACGTCGGCAATATTGTAGGATTTGATGCCAATTCTGGTCTTGTATTATGGAAGATACGTCCAGGAACTGGCGGGAATATGCACGGCCTAACGTACGATCATGGAATATTATTCTCGGGAACAGGATATAATGCAACAACTGTCGCAATTAACGCAACAAATGGTGCTACAATATGGCAGTCACCAGTGCTTGGTCCTTTTAAAGAGGGCTACAACATAAATACACCGCCCATTGTGTGGAAGGACTTTGTTATCGTAGGCTCGGCTGGTGGTGATTTGCCTCCTGGAAAAGGGGTGGTGCGGGGTAATATTACCGCCCTTAATCGTACCAACGGTGAAGTGATATGGAACTTTCGCACAACAGTAGGAGAATGGGTCAGCGCAGGGAAAAATCCTCCCAACGGCGGGGCGACGGCATGGTCAGGTGGATCATTAGACCCGAAGACTGGGATACTGTATATGCCTTTAGGAAACCCTACCCCTAACTATAACGCATCAACCCGATTAACATCTAATCTTTATGCTAATCATTTGGTAGCCGTAAATATCACCAATGGTAAATTGGTATGGGCTACGCCCTTCATTTCGGAGGGTAGTGTATTAAAGATAAGGTTACCTGACACACATGACTGGGATACATCATGGGGAAGCAGTGTAACGAATGTCACATATGCGAACGGAACACAGAAGAAAATCGTCATCGGACATGACAAGATGGGCAATATCATAGGAATGGATGCTGCTACAGGAAAGGAACTATGGTGGAGAACAATGGGTAAGCAATATCATGCTGATACCATCCCACAACCGACTGGTAGCGGTATCGTTTGGACCTATGGAATAGATGACTACCATGCAGTCGATAATAACACCCTATATGTTACGTCAAACGGCAGAGGTTTGAACTTCTTTACAAACGGAATCGTTGGTTATAAAACACCTGTTGCTAATGCAATTGAATTAGGCTACCACAATGGAACAATAACTGCCATTGATATGGGAACAGGAAAAACTAAATGGGAACATAAAGTGGAGTTTCCGCCACTAGTCTCACCATTGGTCACTAATGGACTAGTATTCTCTGGTTACATCCCTTTCGCCGAAAAACCAAGTATTAAATACACTATTACTCCGTTTGGAATCCCAAAAAAAATAACAGCAACGCATCAAGCAAGAACTGGATTAATTTTGGCACTGGATAAGGTTACAGGACAAGAACTGTGGAAGTTTAATGTAGCCGGTCCGATAGGGGTAGGTGGACCTTCTATAGGAGATGGAAAGCTCTATGTCCCTACTGGTAAAATCCAAGCACCCAAAGGAGTTGAAGGGTCAATAGTAGCGTTCGGTTTACCGTAAGTTGAGAATAACAACATATTCTAGAGCATGGACTTTAGGTAATGGTATGATGTAAAGTTCCGTAGATCCTGCGTGGCCGTAATTGCGTTTAAGGATGGTAAAAACCTGTCCTGAGGACATTCATCCAACTCCGCCTGCTAGACGAAATTGGGATGCACTTACATACTTCACTATCTGGGTCGGCATGCCTGTAACTCCCTCTCGAAGAAACGTTGGACTAGGCAACAAAATAGGCAGTCCTCTTTTTCCTCTCAGTGTGTAAGTATCGGTTGAACCAAGGCTGACTGTGGCCAGCTACTAACGTACATCGATTACTTTCCGATATTGCAGAAATGCCAGCTTTCAATCTTATTTTAGTCGGTTCCTGACTTCATTAACAGCAATTTAATTAACAATATCAAATTGTTGAAACCTAAAGCTCGGTTTGTACGTAATAATCTCCAAATTAAGTGATCCCGGGAGGGAGCCCGTATACAATCGAACCACCAACTCAAATTCCCTGACAGGCAACATATTCGGTATGCTGTCGGCTTCTACGCTAGTTTCCATCAAATAGCAACTCAGTATCCTTAATGTTAGTCTTCTACAAACTTATTTGCACTTGCAGCAGGCAATTTCATATAGTTTATCATATGTACACATGTATAGCGTACCCTCCCGGGAGGGTACTTTTACTACATTTTTATGAAAAGTTTTAAAAATTAATGTTGCATATGAGCATACGAACAAGGCCTCTTGAGTCTCATGGTGACAGTTCTAGAAATTACAATTTGACCTACCCAAAAGACCAGGGTAGGAAAAAATGACGTATCAAACTTAATATCGGAAGGTCGAATTATTGAAATTATCGTTTAGTGAGTGAGTAATAACGGTGGAATAGAATTTACCGAATTACGACCGCCCCATAATCGGCGGCGACCCCCAGTTTCAGCAAAATTATTTTTTTCGTAGTTCACGTTCAATTCATTTTGGCATGACGGACCTTTTGCTGCTGAGTCATGGTCCTCGCTTGATTCGGATTCATGCCGATTTTCAACAGCGGTAGGGGTGTAGCTGTATTTGTCGTATTATCTTTATAGATCAGAAGAATTACTATATGAGGTCATTATAAAATATTTCAATATCAAAGTATTTTTACTCATTTTTCACATATTCATCTTCTTTCTCTTATGGTTCACTATAACATTGTCTCAAATACTTAATATTATGTTCGTTTATTATGTAAGGCGTTATTGGAAGAGCTAGATTTCCTCCATGAAGTATGCCTGACTGCATTGTTTTCCAATAGAGTAGTGAAGTTTGCAGGTGTTCTTGATAACAATGGAAAACTACTTGTCGGTGAATATAGGAAAGGCATTCAAAGCTCCTGGGAAGCTGATTTCATATTTGACAATAAT
>CAKOFP010000291.1 GCA_933226995.1 Candidatus Nitrosopolaris rasttigaisensis
CAATATGCACAGAGCCGGATTGAGCCTCATTCTCCAAGGCTTGCCTAGTAGAATCGGAGCATATCATATCCTAGGTTCTAACGTAATTGTCGTAAATAGAACCATTCTAAACATAATCCAACAGCACAAGTCTATCGAGGAATTTAATTCCTATCTCTTTATGGTACTGGTACATGAGTATCTTCATAGCTTTGGGATCATGGACGAATTAGGAGTTAGGCAAATGACATACGATCTATGTTGTTCATTTCTTGGCATAGACCACCCTGCCTCAATAATGGCGAAGGGAGATCCTTCAACTTTGTTCCCGGAGCTTAATTTGCTCAGGGGGGAAAGGTTTGATGAGCACTTTGAGGTCATAAAGAATTTTGATAAAACGACTCAGTCTTATATACAGTAATAAGGTTGCTGAATCATTATTATCGGATATTGAAGAACTGACGAAAAACCGACCTAGTGAAACCAAAAAATGAACTAAATGACGATGAAAACTTTATGATTACAAAAAAAGAAAATAGGTATTCCTTTGATAAATTACCTTTTTGAATGACCTTCTTATTCGTTCGTTTGTTACATTTCACCCATGCCGCCCATTCCTCCAGGTGGCATGCCGCCCCCTCCTGGTGGTCCACCAGACTTCCCAGAGGCTATTACATCGTCTATCCTGAGGATCATTGATGCAACTTCTGTTGCGGATTTGATGATTTGTTCTTTAACGACAAGTGGCTCGAATATTTCCAATTTGGATATATCGGCAATTTTGCCATTCCTTACGTCAATTCCAGTCCATTTCGAACCCTTACTCTGCTTTGACCTTAAATCTGTGATGGTATCAATTGGATCCATGCCTGCGTTTTCTGCTAAAGTCAATGGAATCACCTCTAAAGATTCAGCAAACTTTTCTGCAGCTAACTGCTCCCGACCGGATAGTGTGCTAACCCATTCTCTTAGTTTTGCTGCTGCATACGCTTCTGGAGCACCCCCGCCTGCAACTATGACCGGTCTCTCGAGTACGTCTTTTGTAACCATCAAAGCGTCATGGACTGATCGCTCTGCTTCGTCGACAACTCTTTGAGATCCACCTCGAATCAGTATAGTTACTGCCTTGGGGTGTTTGGCGCCTTCTACAAACACCCATTTGTCCGTTTCAATCTTTCGCTCTTCCACGAGATCGGCAGAACCTAGGTCTTTAGCTGTAAGGTCATCAAGGTTGCTCACCACTCGTGCGCCAGTTGCTTTTGCCAATTTCGCCATATCACTCTCTTTGACCCTGCGAACCGTTAAAACTTCAGCCTTCGCAAGGTAGTGCTGAGCTATATCATCTAAACCCTTTTGGCATATAACAACATTCGCACCTGTCGCTGTTATCTTGTTAACCATATTCTTTAGCATTTTATTCTCTTCTTCTAGGAACAAATTCATCTGGTCAGGGGAGCTGATGTTTATCTTGGCATCGAACTCTGTTTTTTCAATCTCGAGAGCAGAGTTAAGAAGAGCAATTTTTGCTTTTTCAACCTTCTTTGGCATCCCTCCGTGTACGACTTCTTTGTCAAGAACAATTCCCTTGATCAATTTAGTGTCATGCAGAGAACCACCAGCCTTTTTCTCCACTTTAATATCATCAATATCTACCTTGGATAAGGAATCACTTTTTTCAGAAACCTGAAGGCAGGCACTAACTACTAACTCTGCTATCTGGTCTGATTCCCTCGAGACTAGTTTTGTCTGCATAGAAGTCCTTGCTACTTTAATCAAATCTTCTTTGTCATTTTCTCTAATCTTCTGTCCCATGCTGTTGAGAATTTCAATTGCCTTTATAGCACTCTTTCTGTAGCCGTCAACAATTATCGTAGGATGGACATCCTTCCCGATAAGCTCCTCTGCCTTTTCTATCAGGGCACCTGCTAGTATTACCACAGAGGATGTGCCATCACCTACTTCGTTATCAGTTGCCTTGCTGATCTCGACCATCATCTTGGCTGCAGGATGTTGAACATCGATTTCTTTCAAAATCGTTGCGCCATCATTTGTGATTGTTACGTCTCCTAGAGTGTCAACCAGCATCTTGTCCATGCCTCTAGGACCAAGACTCGTCCTTATTACTTCAGCAATCAATTTCGCGGCAGTAATATTATTTTTCTGAGCATCTCTGCCTTTTGTCTGAGTTGCGCCTTCCTTCAATATTAATACTGGCATTCCGCCAGCTGATCCTTGTTGAATTGTAGCCATATTCATATTCCTCTTTAAAATTTATAAATTATATGGCAGAGTTTGGGATATTTTAAACTTACTGCAAATTTATCGTTGCTGCCCCTATCGGTACTCAAATGAGGGGCCACAACAGATAATTAAGTTAGAAAAGTATTCAAAATGTTAGGGCCTACAAAACTTTTGAGGCAGATAATCAAAAAGGAATTGGCAGGAATAATTACTTGAAATGTTCGTCATATTTTCCTGCTGAAACTTCAGAGTAGATATCTTTTGCAGGTTTACCTTCAATTGTCATTCCGATGCTTTGACAAGATCCGATTACCTCCTTTACCGCACCCTGTATGTCATTAGCGTAGGAGCTATCAATTTTCATTTTGGCGATTTTAATCGCAGTCTCCATAGTTATATCTCCAACATAGTTTGTGCCTGCCGTCCCGGAGCCTTTAGTTACACCGGACTCTTTGATTATCAGCGCAGCTGTGGGTGGAACTCCTACTTCAACAGTGAATTGCTTTGTTGTAGTATCGACTTCTACTTTTACAGGAACCTTCATTCCAGGGAAATCCTTGGTTTTTTCATTGATGGTATTTACTACTTGTAATATGTTTACTCCTATAGGACCGAGCGCCGGTCCCAGCGGAGGCCCAGCACTTGCCTCTCCACCATTAACTAAAGCAGAAACGGTTTTTTTATCGCCCATGCTTCAAAACACAGTTGAGCTGAAATATAAACGTCTTTTACAGTCACGATAGCATATATATAAACGGTGAACTTTCTGGGAGCCTAATTTTTCATGACGCGTATAAGAGAGTTTTGGACAAGGCTGAACCCAAGCACTAGACACATTCGCCATGTTCATCTTCGTGGCGATCACAGCCATCTTTCTCTATATATCCATTATTCAGCTCGTTGGTGGTACAGTATTCTCTTCGCGCTAAAAAGTCATCCCGCGAGAACACAAAAAAAAATGTACAAAATTAGTGCGATACCTTTTTCAGATAATTTGCATCTACTGTTACGGGAATCTGGTATGGAGAATCAAGTAACACGACTGTCGCTTCTTGCTTTTCGTAATCGACTCTAGTTATTTTCGCTTTCATAGCCTTGAACGGCCCACCGATAATTTCTACTGTATCATCGACATTCAGATCTGATACGACGGGTTTTTTCACGAGATAGCCTTCGATGTCCTTGAAGGGTAATTCTCCACGGATCTGGCCTCTCACATGACGGACACCTGCCAATGCCTCATAGGCTATGTTTGAATCAGGAGACTCCACGATAATATATCCTTTAAAATTTTCCAGTATAAGAATTGAATGAATTCCAATCTTTTTCGCGTTAATTCTATTTTGTATAATGTTTGCCACTATGTTTTCCTGACCGCCTGTTATTCGGATAGCGAAAAATTTTGAGTCTAAACCTGGTCTTGTTGCCGGTTCCTGAGTAGGTGTATCTAATGTATCAGATGGTGTATCTGATGTATCAGATGGCTTCTTAGGGGATTCATTATCATCAAAAATATCATCAATTTCTTCAATATCTCCTTCATTCTCTTTAACGCTCATTATTTTTCAATTCAATATATAACGGGTGTCGGATTTTATAAATTTACTTCGCTGGACAAGATTGAATATTATAATCGATACTTGTAACCATAAGATGATAATTGACTTCCACAGACGCAGACTTTGACGTGCTGATACTAGGAGTACAGTGAATGGTGAGGTTAGAGACGTACTCAATCGAGCGGTACTAGCCAATCAATAAGCGCGTCAAGCTCTTCACAATCTAATGTTATCCTTATTGGACCAAGTGGCGATTCCTGATCCTCCTCAATCACTACCACAATGCCAGTAGCAGCTGCCTGCTTGTTCAAAAGGAAGCTAGTGCTATCTGCAACTCGATTATTAAGCAACATACGTCTTAAGACGCCCATTGCGGATCTAGACCTAATCTGTTCATAAATTGTACGAAGTGATTCAATTTCGAGTGACCTACCAATAACCCTTCTTCCATATCGGAACTCTGGCGAACATTCAATCACATTCGCTATTGCGGCAATTACTCTCTCCGGCGATTCTGAGGCGTTAACTGCAGCCTCAACTTTTAATTCAACAGGGGTTGTGATCGGTGATTTTTTCATTACTGCCTTCCTTTATTATTCCGAATACCATCATCATTATAAAATTCTCCAACCCATTTTTGAACTATTCCAACAGCCTTTTCCTGCAATTCTTCAACTGTTAAATTATTGTTTGACAACATTTCATCGGACATTGCAATTGCTTCGCTTATACCTACAGCCAATTCACGTTTATCGCGTATGCCAAAATCATTTTCGTTCAACGGGGCATCGCCTCTAGCTCTCTTTTTTAGATGATCAAACCTGGTATTTGCAGATGCATGTATAGAGAGCAGCTTAACCAGGCCAATAGTTCGCAATATCTCGACTTCAGGAACGCTCCTGATGCCATCAATGACGATATTCTGATTGGCATCACTTCTAACCTCTCTTTTTTCGATTTCATTTAGTATCAACTGAGCGATTGCTCCTGGACCAATCTCCCTCCTCAATTTTAACATTAACTTACCTAAGTTAATATCAGTCGGCTCTATGTTCTTTCGTTTCGCTTCATCTCTTACTACATCACCCATTGCTATCACAGAGAATCCTTTTTTCTTTAGAGACTTGGCA
>CAKOFP010000292.1 GCA_933226995.1 Candidatus Nitrosopolaris rasttigaisensis
ATATTGTCCCAAAGTCTCAGCTTCTGCATCTCCAGTCGCTTTTTGGCTGTTACCACCTCAGCGATATCCCGTCTTAACTTGTTTAGCATTTCAGCCTGTTTTATGTAAGAATAGTCTAGTACTTGTCTGGGATCTTCATGTTTATCCAGAATAAGGTTTACCTTTTGCCTTATCACAGTGTAAATGCGGTTCATAAGTCCCATAATGAGTGAGGTTGAAGAGCTCTAGATTTCTTATTAAATGTGACGAAGTCCAAAAATCTTTAGCTGTTGTAACCGAACCTGCGTCTTTCGTGTTCATCAGGAGGGCCGTAATCCTCTTTCTTTTTGAAATAACCCCAATATAGAAGGATCCCTCCGCCAATTAGCATGCCTATAACGAATTTCTCGTTGGTGATTTGTGAGTTTGTGTAATTATCAAGATAAAAGCCGAACGACAAGTTGGTCGTAACAAAATAAAGATTTCTAAGGGCGATAATAACTGCCATGACAATAAAAAGTATTCCCATTGCCGACATCCAGTTTTTTCCACGTCTACTTCGTTCTTCCCCTAGTCGAAATTTCATGGTTCCTATACTATTCGGATCCCGGGGTTCTTGATCTTATTTCTATGAGCTGAATTTAATAGCATCGGAGTTAGAATTTCTGCCTGATATGAAATGGATAATGGCCCTAGGTATATAGGACGCAATCCGGCAATTTCAGATATCAAACTATTGACAGTTGATATAATATTCCGATCGTCTCCACAAACAAAAGTGTCTGAATCGAGGCTTTCTGTTATATTTTTGAGTCGGGCCTCAGAGATCGTATGAAATGCTGATACGATCCGGGATCTAGGAGGCAAGTTATCAGCAACGATCTCTGCAGCCGGTTTCTTCGCCTGTTCTAGCGGAATGTAAACAAATCCTGCCCCAGTCTTTTCCATGGGAACGATGGGGGTTATAACAATACAATCATCCCTGAGTTGTTTTGATAGCTGTGAGCACATATCTGCAATGTGCTCATAATGAATTGAAAGCAGAAGAATGTCAGATGATTTTGTTACCGCCAAATTTTCATCACCCGTAATGCTCCCAGTCATGCGATTGCCGTAGGACTCTTTGGCTACTTTCGTGTATGTTTCTGCTGCGTCTTTTGCCTTTTGAACCTCCCTGGAACCTATAATAACATCATGCCTAGAAGACCATCTCAAAGCGAACCCTTCACCCATACCTCCAGTCCCGCCTATTAATCCTAATTTCATCCTAGATGGTTCACCAAGTGTTTGGTTATTAAGTTTATTAAAAAGAGATAATCCTAAGTTTCTACTGGTATCTAAAGTCCGAGTATCATAAGGCTCAGTCGATTGCAGCGAAAATTAATATTATAATCTGCCTTTGAATTTAAGTGGATTACTTGCCGTTGGTCATTCTTATGCGTCATGGACAAGCAGAGAACAATGTCAACAGAATCCTAGTAGGGCGGCACATTGAGTCGCACTTGACTGACTACGGAAGACAACAAGTAGAAGACACGGCAAGGTACCTTCAAAACGTTCCGATAGAAAAAGTATATGTTAGCCCCGTCACTCGGACTGTGGAAACCGCAAAAATTGTGAGCAAGATATTAGGAATAAGTTACGAAATCGATGAACGATTATACGAGATTGAGCTTGGGAAGCTAGTGGGTATGAATTACGATGACATTATCGATAAGTACGGGAACTTATTTCTCAAGTTTTACGCAGGAACCGATAGCATGCTTTCGAATTATGGTGTGGAGAGTTTTACGGCCGTGAAGCGAAGAATAAAAGACTTGATGGATGAAATTAAAGACACGGAACACGATAAAAATGTGTTAATGATCACGCATCTGGATCCTATCAAAGCTGCAATCTCGGTTCTGCTTGACTTGAAACCGGAGGCTCTGTTTCATTGGCATATACGAAACGCCGCGCTAACAATTCTAAAACATGAAAGCAAAATATACTCGCTGTCCGGAGTCAACGTCATGAGCATGCACAGGTACCTAACCGAGTAGGATAAGGCTTCGCGCAGATATTTGTACTGGTAAGGAAAGGAACTGACGATACGATTTTCATTTGTATCCGGCTGACCGTTAAAATTTGATATCAATCACATACTGTCCTGGCCTCGAGCGCGTTCTCTTTTTTTCGCCTATTAGTGCATTCTACTACAAATTATATAAGTCCATTGTCTAAGAGTTGTCGTGCTTCGGCAAACACGGGCTAAGCGATTTGCCGCTTACGGAAGTATCCTAGTACTATTGACAGCTGCAATTATGTCAGGTGCCAGTCCCTTGTCATTAGTATCTACTTCGAGTGCACATCTAGATCATTTACCTCACTACAACGGAGGAGGAACGCCTGTAGGCAGGTTTTATGTCAATCAGGCAATAGACCCAGAATACACTCCACCATCGCAGCCTGCTAAAATTATCTTCAGTATACAAGATCAAAATGGTAATGACGTCTACAATGTCTATTCCATGGTAGAGATCTATAGAGCCAGCACAGGAGAGCGACTGAAGGCTTTCCCTTGGACAAGAGAGGATATTGGAGACTTTGCACTTTACTACACCTTTCCGGACATTGGTAATTATCAAGTCGTGATAAGTATAGCCAATGACAACACTAATGGCAATTATCACAATGGCATAGATCCTCCAAGAACTATCTTAACTAATAATTTGAATTGTAGTTGCGATCGAGGTGTTCTTAACGTATCGGTATCAAGAAGTTTTGGAAATATCTTTAGCACCGCAGTCCTAAGCGGAATTGTAGGCATGATTGTGGTCTTCGGGGTTGTCGCTGCAGCCACCTACCGAAACCGAATCAGGAGTGGTGTGCATTTAAACGCAGTAGACAAACAGGTTTTAAAATATTCAATCATGCTCTTTGCAATAGCAGCAGGTATAGTACATCTTGCAGTCTTTTCTGAGCACGGTTCTCTCCGCCTGGAGTACAGTATTTTCTTGCTAGCTGCAGGCGCCTCTCAACTGTCCTACGGCGTTATGTATGTACTGTTGACTCTTGCAAACCAACCAGGATCACGGGATGGTCTAGGACTCGCAAGGGTATACTACAAAAAGACTGTAATTCTCAATCTCTTCGGACTAGTCGGGACTTCGGTGTTGCTAGGATTGTATACATATTCCGTCGTGTTACCGCCACCACTTTCTCCAAATAACAGGCCTGAAGATATTGATCTTGGTGGGATTTTGGACAAATCATTGGAAGTGCTACTAGTGATTGGAATAGTATACCTTATGCGTTGGGAAAAGAAAAAACTTTCAAAAGAGCTGGTCGAGATATGAGAGATAAACGCTTCTCGCAATTCCTCATTCCTTTTATTCAGTCAGTTATAAAACTCTGAGGTAGCATGTTTCTCCGGTTCGGACAGTATAAACTTATTCCTGAACTCTATCGCATTTATGTTCGTTATTTTTGAAATAGTGATTTTTCCAAACAAATACATCTCACCCACGCATTTCCAAATTGTTCACATAATAGAAAAATTGGAGTTCTCCCAACCGTAAAGAAATTAGCTATCAAAAACCTTAAATTATATACGGAGGGCTAGAGGACATACACACAAAGAGGAAAATCATGATGGCCTCGAATTTAACTATTTGGCGAACAGTGCTATTTGCTGTGCTTCCCATTATTGTCATATCAATCCTGAGTGTAACTGTAGCTATTGCATACGGCCAGACCAGTGGTGCTCCCCAAAATTATGTGCTCAGGAGGGTAGAAATTTGGGGTCTGTTCTATAGAGGAATGGTAGCCGCGTTCATCGTTGGAGCTCTTGTACAGGGCTGCATCGTTTATGTGGCTTGGAGGTTTAGAGAATCCAACAAGAAAACGTGGGGACCTAAAGAATCACAAGAGGACAGTCTTCGCTAATGTCCGGTCACGCCGGTCACGCTATTTACGAATGGATCTATATAGGCGCTGTAATTGCCCTCTTGGCATGGATAGGCGCTGATTCTTGGAATGTAGAGCATATGTTAGAGGCAGTGCCGCCGAATGCAGAAGTTATAAAGGTGATTGGTCAGCAATGGTTTTGGACTTTCCAACATGTAGACGGCACAAGAGAAATTGGCCAGCTGCACTTAAAACAGGGGGTTCCGTATAGATTTGAGATCGTATCTCAGGATGTTATTCATTCCTTCAATATCCCAGACTTTGCCGTATTGATGGATGCCGTTCCCGGGAGGGTTAATACGGTTTGGAATGTGTTTGACACTCCGGGTCAGTACCTAATTCAGTGCAGAGAATATTGTGGCTTGCTTCACTACAATATGAGAGCACAGTTGTTTGTTCTACCGGCAACAGCATCAGCCGGCGCACTTTCGCAGGTCTCTACTGCGGGATCGGCAGGGTCTAGCAAAGCAGCTAATAGTACCTCTGCCGGCAACGCCACTAGTGGCGCTTCTACTTCTGCTGTTACATCCCCGATAGGAGCTAAGTTATCAATCCTAGTTGGTGCTTCTACCCAAGGAAACCCTGCATACGCTCCTACTCCAGTAACTGTAAAGAAAGGCGATTCCATACAGGTTACAAACAAGGACTCTGTTCCGCATACTGTTACGAATGGCAAAGACGCAAGCGATCCAACTTCCGGTAAACTATTCGACACAAGTATAATTAATGCAGGCTCGACTGCACAAATTTCAACGGCAAAACTTAGCCCCGGAGACTATCCCTTCCACTGTTCACTACATCCATACATGACTGGACTGCTGAAGGTACAATAAGCGTATCTAAAAGCATAAACGCGGGTCTATGAGATTTATACAATATTGACACGGGTAAAGAAATCAACGCACAATAGCAATAATCGCGTTCAAATGCGATTAGGCTACTTCACATGATAATTTGGCTTATCCAGGAATTTTTTTGTCTGTACATATCTTTCATGAGCAATGATTTCTTGCGTGCAGATTATTTATCTGGTTAAGGGTTATATTTCAATACGCATTCGCGGGTGACTTTGGGCTGCAATTTATATGCAGTCAATTGGGGCCACAAAAAACCAAAATACTTTTATTGAATACTGTGTCATAAATCGCAAATAACAGCGGGTGGTATGTGTAGTGGTATTAGAAGTTAAGAGACCTCGTCCAATGTGGGAGATTTTGTTTTCAACTCATCACACCGACATTGGACTTTTGTATATCATAACCTCTATTACATTTCTTTTCATGGGAGGCGTTTTGGCCATGAGCATTCGTTCTGAATTATTTCTACCAGGATCGCACTTCATGGGACTGGGACCGAATGATTTTGAACGATTCTTCACGGTCCATGGGACCACGATGTTACTTCTCTGGGTCATTCCCTTTGGGGCAGGAGTAGGAAATTATCTGATCCCAATACTGGTCCGCTATAAGGATATGGCATGGCCGAAGCTTAATGCGGTGGCATTTTGGATGATTCCAGTTGCCGCTGCCTTAATTTGGCTAGGATTCTCGGATATAGGTTGGACTGCTTATCCTCCATACTCTGTGATTCGTGCCCCAGGCCCTGCAACGGACATGTGGATCTTTGGCATGAAGATTCTCGGTATCTCATCTATACTTGGCTCGATTAATTTTGTTGTAACGATACTTAGGATGAAACATCCTGACTTGCCACTCATGAAAATGTCGTTATTTGCATGGGGAATCCTGGTCCAATCCTTTATGATTATTGTTGCCATGCCGACATTTTCGGCTTCCATGATTATGATGTATACCGACAGGCTAGGAGTGTCTGGTTTCTTCAACCCTGCAATGGGTGGAGATCCGATCGCGTACCAACACTTATTCTGGTTTACATTCCATCCGGAGGTGTACATATTCTTGTTGCCGGCTATAGGTATGGCATACGAGATAATACCCAAATTCTCGCGAAAACCTATCTTTAGTTACCAATCAGGGGTTACTGCGTTTGTTATGCTCGGAACTATTGGGTTTGCATCGTGGGCACATCATATGTTTGCAACAGGTATGAGCTTTACGGAAAAGACAGTCTTCATGATAGGTACTCTTGCTGCTGTTCCTGCGTCAGCTATGCATGTTTTTAACTTTGTGGCCACCATGTGGGGTGGACGAATAAAGTTTGCTGCTCCTATGCTATTTACAGTGGGGGGCATTATGCTCTTCTACGCCGCAGGTGCCGGTGGCGTAGTGAACACTGCTATTCCACTGGACTTTCTAACACACGATAGTTACTTTGTAGTAGGACATTTCCACCTATTTATGATGGGAACTGTTACGATGATATTCACTGGCGTTATCTACTACTTGTTCCCACTCATTACGGGTAGAATGTACAACGAAAGGGCGGCTCAGGTTCAGTTTGTAGTGGCACTCATAGGCATCTCACTTGTCTTCTCTGTACAACACCTGTTAGGGTTATACGGACAACCAAGGCGTACATTCGACTACGTACCTCTTCCTCAATTCATCATAATGAATCAAATTGCAACAATCGGAGCCTGGATGGTAGCGCCAGCATATGGCTTGATGCTAATTAATCTTATCAAGAGCGCAATCAACGGAAAGCCGGTAGAAGATAGGGATCCATTTGCCGTAGGGGAGCTATATTATGACTACGCCCGGCGAGAGCCCCATTATGAAACCCATTAACGTTAGCGATAGGGGAACAATATCATGACTACGCCAGGCGAGAGCCCAGTCATTAGAACTACCGGCAAGAGGATGTGGCAGGGGCTTGCAATCATCGTGGGAGTGATGGCTGTAGGTGCAGCAATCGCGGTCCCAAATTGGCACAATTTCGCAAAGAATCCACCACCCGTGTCAGCGATAGCTACAACATCTCCAACTGCGGCTACTGCCGGTAGCGCTGGATCTGCGCCTATCACTTCAGCTGTTCCGGGTGCTACCACCATTAGTATCGTAGCCGGGGCAAGTGTCCAAGGAAATCCTAATTTTGTTCCAAACGACGCTCAAGTGCCTATGGGGAACAAGATTGTCTGGGTGAACAAGGATACGGTACCACACACGGCAACATCGGGCACGAGTGCATCAGATCCTACCTCAGGCAAGATTTTTGACACAAAAATAATTACAAACGGGCAGAGTTCTCCGCCTCAGCAGCTCAAAGGAGTCAAAGTAGGTGACTCCATTCCGTATTATTGTCAAATTCATCCATACATGACTGCTAAAATCACAGTTACCGCTGCTTCAAGTTCTAGTTCTTCAGCTAGTGGTAATAGCAGTAGTTCAGCTGGCGCGGCAAGCGGAGCAGGCGCTGCCCCGGCACTCGGCATCTTGCAAGGAGCTTCTACCCAAGGAAACCCTGCATACGCTCCTGCCACACTCACGGTTAAGAAAGGCGATTCCATACAGGTTACAAACAAGGACTCTGTTCCGCATACTGTTACGAATGGCAAAGACGCAAGCGATCCAACTTCCGGTAAACTATTCGACACAAGCATAATTAATGCAGGCTCGACTGCACTAATTTCAACGGCAAAACTTAGCCCCGGAAACTATCCCTTCCACTGTTCACTACATCCATACATGACTGGACTACTGAAGGTACAATGATAATGGTCTGGTAACACGAAGGAATCGTATGTTACTAAAGACTCTATCAGTTGCAAGCTTGTGTTCCCTTTTTGTACTTATATTCATAGGTGGCTATGTGAGTGCTTCGGGAGTTGGTTTGACTTGCCCACATTGGCCATTATGCCCTGCCGGGCTCGTTCCTACGAATGAATTTATCATAGAGTATTTCCATAGATCCGTTGCGGCTACGACAGCATTGCTGGTTATTGTAACCATGGCCTTCACCTTACGATCCAAATCAACTCCCAGCGGCATGAAGATGTCGTCAATGATAGCAAGCGGCGCAGCCATAGGCCAAATATCTTTGGGTGCAGCAGTCATAGTCGAGCGACTTCATGCTACCTTGGTTACGACGCACCTAGGGCTAGGACTAGTAATGTTCTCGATGACCCTCATTACCACGATGTACGCGTATAAACTTCCACGTGAAGATACAAAAAAAAGAATACGGTTGCCGGAACCAAAGTAGACCTGTAAAATTATTTTTGGAGGCGTAGGTGCATTATAATAAAACTGTGTAACATAGGGGTAAGAGCTCTTGCTTACAACTAGGGACCATTATGCGCATACCACAACAATCTAACGTACAAATACACACAATTTATTGAGGACTAGTACTCTCGGCCAAATCAGTAAAATATAATACATGTAAATATTACCTTATTTTTTATGTGGAAAGTAATGATCCCGAAAAAAATCGCTTTCGGCGAAAATGCCGCCAGGGATTTTGAATATCCAAAGAATTCTCTTGTCATTACGACCACTACTTCTGACATTTATGACAGGTGGTTGGGGTATATGGGGATCAAAAATTACGAAGTCTATGACAAAGTAACGCCAGACCCGTCTATCGAAACAGTCGAGGCGATCAAGAAGGAATATGATGGTAGAGATCTTTCTTCCTACATTGGTTTAGGAGGAGGGAGTTCTCTCGACGTCTGCAAATATCTTAGTAAACTCACCAACATACCCAAGATACTCATACCGACAACTTTTGGCACGGGTGCAGAAATGACAACGTATGCGGTCATAAGCTTTGATCACCGAAAAAAATTGCTTCAAGATGAGCGCTTCCTGGCTGACGCAGCCATTGTGGACCCGTACTTTTTGTCTGGGACCCCATTCAATATTATGAGAAATTCTGCCTGCGATGCGGCGGCTCAAGCATCGGAAGGCTACGACAGTAAACTTGGAAATCCCCTTACAAAGCTATTTTGCAAAGAGGCATTCGATATTTTGGAGGATGCCATAATTAATGATAAGCCTCATCTGTTACCATACGGAGCCATGCTATCCGGAATCGGTTTTGGGAATTCATCGACTACATTAGGCCATGCTCTGTCATACGTATTTTCAAATGAAGGAGTAGCACATGGCTATGCCCTCTCTTCATGTACTACTGTTGCACATGAATTCAACAAATCTGCATACTATGAGCGATTTAAGAAAATTTGCCAGAAGTTGAAGTTCGAACCTGTGGTTTTAAAACAGCCCATTGATCAAGCTGCTGACATAATTATGCCCGATCGCGGGCATCTAGACAATAACCCAGTTCCGGTCACAAAGTAAAATGTAATCTACTGTCTCGAAAAAATCGGTAAGAAAAATCCGCTGACGTGAACGGATTTCTCGTGCATATTTGAAAAGGATAACCGTCACGTTACGTTCATTAGAAATAATCGATGAGATCGTATCATGATTATTATTATTGTTGTTGTTATTTTTATTTTTATTATTATTGACTAACATTACGATTTATTTGTTTCATAGTCATTCTTTAATCGTGACAAACATCATCGGGAAACCTTTAAATTCAGTTTAGAGATTTCTGCTTTAGTAAGGATATATAATGACCACCATTAGCAAGAGTATGGAAATTAACTCGCCGGTGAGTGAAGTGTTTACGTATTTTGCAAGGCCAGAACATATGGCTGATCAATTTCCAGAAAATATGGGTTTGAACATTATTCCGATTGAAGTAAAAAATGGCTTCGGTGTAGGCACCATTTTTAGAATTAGTGGCGATTTTGACGGCAAAAAACTCGAATGGGATTGTGAAACCATCGATTACATACCACATCGTAAGATAGTTGCTAAAATGATTGAAGGCCCGTTTAAGGAGTGGCAAATCCTAGTCGAATTTGCTGAGGTCACCGAAAAAAAGACTAGGACGAGCATCAGAGTGGATTATGAGATGCCGATGGGGCCTTTGGGTGGACTTATAGATAAGGTGAGACTAAAGAAAGTAGCAGAAAGGGGAATAGAGAACGGTCTTTATAGGGTAAAGGCATTGCTGGAGGGAACCGGTTCTATACCAGTTTATATCACGTTGGATGCTTACAGGCAAATTCTCAAAGAAAAGGAAAGACTCCACTGCTCCGTATCTGATACCATAGTCAATCTGATAAGAGAACAGCAACAAAGGGAACAAAGACCTGCCCCGCAGGTATCTTGAACCTTCATTCTCGTTCGCCCCTAGTTTCGTTTAAATATCGCTGTAAAACGTTGAGTTGTGCGGAGTCGGGGTTCGTAGCTCAGCCAGGTAGAGCGTCTGGCTCTTAACCAGTCATATTATATGGGTTAGAATGTCGTGGGTCCGAATCCCACCGAACCCGCCAATCATACGGGTTCATATATCTTAGTATGTTCAATATATGCGAAAAGCAAAGGAGGTTATGAGCTATCCCAGCCAAGCTAGAAACAACCATTAATAATATCACTTCGATACCCAACGCCACAAACGCAGCACTAGTACGTGACTTTAGCGATTTCATGAGCTCTAGCGGAATTTCGAAAAATTATCAAAATGGGAACATAAAGATCATGATTTATTTTGGTAGGTTCCTAGGACCTGACACTTACTTTTCTGGTCTGAATAAGAAAGAACAGGTGCTTGACTTCCTTAACACAAGAATAAAGGATGAAGAATCTGATCCTGATAAACGATGGATTCGGACCTGGAATGATTATCTGCAAAGAATAAAGTATTTCATAAGATGGCTTTATAATCAAAAGGAAAAGGAAATCAGAAGAGAAGAACCTCTCCCGAGGTCAGAGTGGTCAACTCCTGGTTTCGTCAAAATCCAGGAAAAGAGGACAAAACGCATTAGCCCATATTTAGAA
>CAKOFP010000293.1 GCA_933226995.1 Candidatus Nitrosopolaris rasttigaisensis
GGAGATGGGCTTCGACACTTAAAATATAAGTCTGTCTTATTCACCCAGGGGTAGAGACAAAAAATGAAAATAGATCTTTTAACTGATAAGGCCCCAATTGAAGGGGTGAATTGTTAAAGAATGCAAGAAATTAGAAGGAAGTACGTCGTTCCTGGTGACCGAATCATTGAAGGGAATTTCCGGCCTTTATTTAACGTAATTAGGGCAGGCAATTCTATCATTTCCACGAGGATCGGGATTGCGGAAGCAGGTAGAGAAGGTGTCAAAGTTATACCATTGTCTGGTATATACATTCCTCGAGTAAATGATATCGTAATAGGCAAGATAATGCATCATTCTTCCTTGTCATGGGATGTTGACATCAACTCTTGCTTCTCTGCTCACCTACCTGCGCAAGACGTATTTGGGAGAGACTTTTCTCCGGCCAGGGATGATATGGGAAGAGAATTGGCGATAGGTGATTTAATTACCACGAGGATTATTGCCTTTGATAGAACGAGGGATCCGATGGTAACGATCCAGGATAAAGATTTAGGCAAGGTTCCTAGAGGAGAGTTTATTAAAATTTCTGCTACCCGCGTTCCGAGACTGATTGGAAAACGCGGGTCGATGATACAGACGATTGAACAGGCTACGCACACTAGGGTTTTAATTGGTCAAAATGGGATCATAGTTGTAACTGGCAGAAATTCAGAGGGAATAAACTTGGCGGTTAGGGCAATCAGAATGGTCGAGGAAGAAGCGCACACACCGAATCTGACACAGAGGGTGAAAACTCTGCTGAATGTATCAGATTCCGTACCTGCAGACGCCTCTCAATTAGCTCAGCCACAAAATGCGCCTAAGAATGAGGAATTGCAGCCTCCTATTCAGGAAGGTGAGGAAGAGCTTGACGTAGAAAAGGGCGAAAATGTTCCATGACTCAAACTAGAAGTTTAATCGACGAAAACGGAAAGCGAACTGATGGTCGTACCGGAGATCAATTGAGGGAAATAAAAATCACGGTTGGGGTGATAAAAAATGCTGACGGTTCCGCGTTCATAGAATTTGGCATGAACAAAATTGTGGCAGCTGTTTATGGTCCAAGGGAAGTACATCCAAAACATATGGCCCTTTCTGATAGATGCGTTTTAAGATGCAGATATCATATGACGCCATTTTCTACGGATACCCGCAAGAACCCTGCTCCATCTAGGAGGGAAGTTGAAATCTCAAAAGTGATGAGAGAAGCATTGGAACCTTCCTTGATGTTGGAAGATTATCCACGAGCTGCAATCGATGTCTACGTTGAGGTGCTGCAAGCAGATGGAGGGTCTAGATGTGCTGGCATTACAGCGGCATCTGTAGCCTTAGCTGATGCTGGCATTAACATGCGAGATATAGTATCTGCGTGTGCGGCGGGTAAAGTCGACGACAGAATAGTCTTAGATATTAACGATACTGAGGATAAGGAGGGAGATGCTGATATGCCGGTGGCGTATATGCCACACCTCGAACTAGTTACCCTCTTACAGCTAGATGGCGTTCTAAATGAAGACCAATTCAATCAATGTGTTGAGGAGGCCGTGAAGGGTTGCAAGATGGTTTATGAAGTTCAAAGAAAGGCGTTAATGCAAAAGTATTTCGGCAACGAAACAGAGTTGAAAGAGGAACAATGAGCTCATCAAGACGTTCAACGATAATAGTAGAGCACTTGCGCAAACAGCAAATGTGGGACTCTATCTCAAAAGGAAAAAGACTCGATGGAAGAGCCCTCGATGAGATAAGACCGATCGAAATTGAAGTAGGCCTAATAAAGAAAGCGAATGGATCCGCGAGGGTCAAAATTGGTAATTCAGAAGTGGTAGCAGGAGTAAAGGTCGAGACCGGTGAACCATTCGAGGGGCTAGAAAACAAGGGGGCACTAATTCTGTCCGCAGAGGTGCTGCCAACAGCTTCACCCTATATCGAACCTGGCCCACCTGATGAAGAAACGGTGGAACTAGCAAGAGTAGTAGACCGCGGCATAAGAGAATCGGAAATGCTCGATTTAAGTAAATTGGCTTTAATACCTGGAGAGATCGTCTATGTAATATTTGTTGACTGTAGTGTTATCAATGCTGATGGGAATCTGTTTGATGCCACATCATATGCAGCAGTTTCGGCATTGATGAATAGTAAACTTCCTGTCTTTGAAATAAGGGATAGGAAAGCTGTTGACACCGGAGAAAAACAAAATCCACCACTTACCACGGTACCAGTTTCAATTACAGCAGTTAGAATAGGCGAATCAGTGATTTTAGATCCAACCGCAGAAGAAGAGGCATGTATGGATGCAAGAATCACCATAACTACAAATTCCGATCAGAATTTTGCTGCTGTGCAGAAAGGTTCAACAGGAGCCTTTACAGTAGAACAGCTAAAGAGAGCGGCGGCGACGGCAAGGATTAAAGGTGAGGAGATAAGAGCCAAACTAAGGGAGTCGACCAAGGCTGGTAAGTAGAAGAAAGCAAGGACAGACGGTATTAAAAGGGCTTGGTGTAAAATATGGAGCGACTGTACGCAAGAGGTACAGTAAGGCATATCGAACGTTGAAGCAAAAAAGACGATGCCCATCATGCGCTTCTAATAAATTTTCTCGAATTGCGTTAGGTGTTTGGTACTGCAGAAAATGCAGCTACAAAGTTGCAGCGGGGGCCTATGATGTCGCTACCGACAAATTGCAAAGCCCAAATAGAAATTTCCTTTAAATCAATAATGCTCTCTGAATCAGGCCTTCTCGCTAAATCTATTTATGCTGCGATAGGCGCAGACACAAGAATGTGTTATCGTGACTCTGCGGCGTCTGGTTCCGAGACGAAAATTACCATTACAAAAGATGAGGATACCAATTCCAGTTTATTGCTAGAACTAGAGACTCCAGATATTGCTGCATTGCGGGCAGCCATTAATTCCTATTTGAGGCTTATTAACGCCTCATTAAAAATTTGCGAAGCCAGCGTCACAGACAGTCGTTAACCACGATAGTCTGATCTTCACTAAGCATCCATGACATACAGCTCCATAATATGTTCGTAGTAAATGATGAAATAAAAATGAGTAGATTTTCTCCAGACTATGGTACGGGGAGCTTTAGCGGACTCGGTTGCGAACTGGGGTGCAGACCAGCAGGTTGTGGACCTGAACCCCGGATATTGAATGTTAGCACTTTCGAAATACTATCGCCAATCGGGGATTTACCAGTAATGCCTTCAACTCCATATTTGAAAGTCATTGTTGCGTTGGTCATTCCTGGAGCGGTGGCTCTGTAGGCTATACCAGAAAGATTTGGACTAGATATCAGCAACTGTTCTCCAGGCTTTAGAGCAACTGATTGCGGTAGTGCTTTACAGGAGGCAGCTGCAGGCTGAGGTTCTATCATGACATTTTTATTAAATCTTACAGACAGTTGTGAAGTGCATGTTCCATTGGCAAACGTAATTGTAGATGACGAGTTGTTAAACACTATTGCGCGTATACTGAATGTACTGCCAACGGCTACATCTGAAGGCTTGTATGTATGAACATGAAGTAGCTTTACGCCTTTGATATGATGAGCCGTAATGAGTGTCGTACTATTTTTCTTAACAGCCAAGACTGGTCCCGATCCAGCGAAGGTTGCGGCTGTCAATAGCACCAAGGTCATAGCAACAATGGCCAAAACTTCCCATCTTCCATTTAAATTTGTCATTACAAGCAAAAATATGCAATGCTATTGATATAAATTCGCTACCCAGCAATGCCGGACCATTTGGTAATCTTGGACTAGCTAGTGACATTGGAATAGGTCATTGGATTTGCGATATTAGGAGTGCTACATGCTTTGCGATATTAGGTGAGCCTGAGAACTAGAAGAAAGAAAGACTCTACTACTTATTATCGTTATGCAAGCAAATCTCAAAAGATTGATTACATATTGTTTTTTCAAATCGGTATTTGATATCATACCTATTACTTGTATGGCAGATCAACTCTTGTAATGGTTTCATAGGCACTTTGGTCGGGATGTCGCTTCTTTCGCTAGTAAGATGATTTAGACTTCTTCTAGTAATGAGATTCATTATATTGAATGCGCCTCAACTGATGGCAATCCCGATTATATCTACTAAAATAATTCATAATAATCACTTTATTGATTCACCTAGTAAAGAATTTGAATGTAGGTTTAGTATGTAGACTCGACTCATTGGTTTAGGTACAGTTATCTAATGAACATTAAAGGGTGTGGAAGCCATATCATTCGATAATAGTATGATATTTAGACAACTGTACTACTACTATTACTTTATTTTTTTAATTAACATACTCATTTATTCGCACATCTCTGAGAGATATAACTGTAATAAAATTGGAGAACCATTCGGAAATGCAAATATATCGGGTTAAAATGAAATTAATTGAAAGTCTCTTCCTAGTAATGGTTATTACATCAGTTCTAATTATGTAGACTATCTTGTCAAATCTTGAGAGAAATGCAAATTTTCGGACTTTATTTGGCATTGTCGTTATCACAATTGCAATCATGCTAATCATTGGTACTGGTTTAACAAATATGGCCGTAAGTAAATCAGCCTCTCATCACAACACCAAATCAACTTCTCAGGTTCCATTATTAAGTAACGGTGGAATATCAGGTAATAGTGGTGTTGGTGCATCAAATTTAAATGGCTTTCATAACCAATCCTCTTCTACTTCTCTTTATTCCGCCCCACCACCATCCGCCTCCACTTTAGGCGGTAATATCAGCAATGGTGTTAGTAGTAGCAAGAAGGTGGTAATGATAGGCTTTGATGATGGCTGGAAAAGCCAAATAACATATGCCAAACCCATCTTGGACAAGTATGGGCTTAAGGCTAGTTTCTTTGTTGTA
>CAKOFP010000294.1 GCA_933226995.1 Candidatus Nitrosopolaris rasttigaisensis
AATGATAGCAGATGACAGCGCGACTAGATTTGCAGCTTTGGATTCTGATAAATATGGTAGGGCATATTTGCAGTCGACTCAACAAAACTCTACGACGTATTCTCAGGGATTAACATTGTATGGTGAACAATTACTGATGCCCAATGATGATAATTCTGGGTCTCTAATAGAAGAGTGTCTTTCAGTTGACAAGCTTTTGAGTGGTGGCTTATCTATAACTCTTGATGTAACTGAACTCGCGTCTAATCATGTGCAATTGAAGAAAGCGATCGAGGCAGCGTCGGGTATCCCGTTTTTCCGTCCGATGGTGAAGCTCATGGTATGCGATAGCTGTGGAAAAAGATCAGGTTCGAGATATCTGGAAAGATGCGAGTTCTGTGGGTCCTCTCATATGCTGCAGATTCACTAATTATTTTGAACAATAAGTTCAAATCGTGTCAAATATATGTTTTTATTCCTCTTTTCAAATTAGCCAATTATTTTTCAGGAAGCTAATACTTTTAAATCTATTTAGCATGCCGTAATAACGGAATGGCAGGCGTCACTGAGTTTAATGACCAGAAAGAGAATTTGATTATTCGTATACGAAAAAGAGATGGAAGAGAGGTCAATTTTGAACCACTCAAGATATCGGATGCAATTTACAAAGCTCTTGTTGCTACTGGTAAACCGGATTTTTCGCTCTCGGAAAAACTGGCCAACAAAGTAGTTCAAAAGATGATCCATCATGGCTATGGATCGACCGAAATCCCAAGTGTCGAGGATGTTCAGGACATGGTGGAATCGATACTCATAGAAGAAGGTCTGTCTGATACAGCAAAAGCGTACATTCTCTACAGGCATGAGAGACGTAAACTTCGCGACGAGAAGATGAAGATTTTAAACAAGAAGGTCCTCGATGAAGTAGACAAGGCATTTGACATTAATTCTCTGAGGGTCTTAGCGGCTCGATATTTGCTGAGGGATGGTAATAATGAAATAATAGAGGGTCCAAAGCAAATGTTCGAAAGGGTAGCTATTCTCGTAGCGATCCCAGACATCATGCATGATTCTCGTCTTTTTGCTTCGTCGAGCGACAAGAATTATTACCGAAGCGTAGAAGAAGCAGAGAAATATTATTCCAAATTAAATGACTTTGATCTTAAGTTAAAAATTGGCAAATACTATTTGAACAAATATCATTTTGAAGCGATGATTAGGCATTATATTGACCTTGCGAAGCAAGAACATATGAAAATCACTTTTAAGGAATTACTTAGACTAATCGCTGAAGGTAAATTTGCAGGGTACGGAGAAAGGATCAAAGAATATTACAATCTTATGGTGTCACGAGACTTTCTTCCGAACACACCAACGTTAATGAATGCAGGCGGCCGGCTTGGTCAGCTGTCAGCCTGCTTTGTTCTCGATATGCCAGATGATATGCAAGGGATCATGAAATCATCGACCGATGCTGCAATGATCTTCAAATCAGGGGGAGGAGTCGGAATAAACTATTCCGACCTAAGACCGGAAGGAGACATTGTCGCATCAACATCTGGTGTTGCATCTGGGCCCACCTCATTCATGAGGATTATTGACACGATCACTGATGTTGTAAAGCAAGGTGGAAAGCGACGAGGTGCGAATATGGGTATTTTGGAGGTATGGCACCCAGATGTAGAGAAATTTGTAACAGCCAAAACAAAACCTGGCGTATTCGAAAACTTTAACGTAAGCGTCGGGGTCTGGGATGATTTTTGGCGATCCCTCGTAACTCAGGACAAAAACCTTAAGTATACATTACGAAACCCCCGGACCCGTGAGCCGATAAAGCAAATTGATTCACATGCCTTAATGGATTTAATCTCGTTCAGCGCATGGAAGAGTGCTGAACCAGGCGTTATTTTCTTTGACAACATAAATAAATACAATCCGTGTATCAATGCCAAGGGTGGACCATTACGCGCAACAAATCCCTGCGGTGAGCAATCACTTTATCCAAATGAATCCTGTAATTTGGGCTCAATAAATCTGGCGAACTTTGTAAAGCGTAAGGCGGATGGGAGATATGAATTCGACTGGCAAAGGTACGAACAAACTATTAGACTCGCATCTCGATTCCTAGACAATATAATTGATATAAACAAGTATCCTGTCGACGAGATTGATGCAAACACGAAGCTCACTAGACGAATCGGTCTCGGTATAATGGGCCTGGCGGATCTCCTTTTCTTGCTTAGAATCCCTTACAACTCAGCGGACGGCTATGTATTCATGGATAAACTGGCAGAAGCTATGTCGTACTACAGCATGGAAGAGAGTGTTGCTATAGCCAAGGCAAGAGGTCCGTTTCCTCTGTTGGAGGAGACAGATTACGTCAAAGGGAAGATCCCTGTGGCAGGCTACTACGAACTACCAAAGGAAATGCATACATATGACTGGAATTCGCTCATTGAAAAGATCAAGAAACATGGGATCAGAAACTCTTGGACCTCAACTATTGCTCCTACAGGTACTTTGTCGATGATTGCCGACACTTCGAATGGTGTTGAACCTATATTTGCTGTGGCTTTTGAGAAACGCGTCACTGTAGGTAGATTCTTTTATACCAATAGAGTGTTTGAAGCAGTTTTGCGAGAAAATAGTTTGTACGACGATGAAATACTTAGCAAGATTGCGAACAATTACGGTTCAGGGCGTGGGCTACCTGAGATCCCTGGATGGATGCAGAAGATTTTCGTGACTGCAATCGATATCCACTGGACTGACCATTTAATGGCTCAAGCCATATGGCAGAAGTGGATCGCTAATGCAATTGCCAAGACCATCAATATGCCTGGAGATGTAACCGCAGAAGACGTAAAATGTGCGTATCTTCTATCACATGATCTTGGCCTAAAGGGAGTCACTGTATACAGAGATGGCTCAAGACACGAGCAGGTTCTGCACATTACCGGTGAAAACACTAAGGAACGGAGGTTCAGTGTTGTTCCGAGTCGGTATGCAATCGACTACATACGTGAAAATATTTCGGAACCCTATGTTCTAGGGGCATTAGAAAAAATTTTCAAGGACATACAAGGACCAGATTCGGACGAACTCTTCGAAAAAGGCGTACTCAGCGTAGAACGCCAACAACGTTCGAAAATCGAACCTGCGAGCGCTCCTATGCAGACACATCCCTCAAGCTCACAATATGGGTTAACCGAGAACGAATTCTGCCCATCTTGCCGAGCAAAACTAATAATGACTGAAGGGTGCGATATGTGCATAGAGTGCGGCTTTAGCAGCTGCGTTTCTGGATAAGCAAGACAATCCACTATGGGTGCGTGCATATATGGGTTTAATGGACATAGTAACGATTATAATCCCTGGCTAGTCCCATTTGCAATGAAAGATGAATCGTAGTTCCAAAAAAAATATTCCTATTTGCCTGAACGTTGAACAGTTAAAAATCGTAGAGCGATACGCTAAGAGCAAAGGCCTACTAAATACAAGTCAAGCTATAGAGCAGTTAATAAATTGTTGTGCTAATTAAACAGGTAATTGGATTATGTCTGCACCCTATCAAGATAAAGATTTTTTAATTTTATTCGTAAATAACTAATATGGGCAAGGCTAAGGCTGATTCTAACAAACCGAGTGAAGAAAAGCTGCCTGAATGGGCAGAACACGAAATAAAATCTGTTCAGTTTGGAGATGAACAAGTTATTAAAAGATCAGGATATATTCTTGATACTTATGAGAACGACTTTAAAATCGATATCCAGCTTTACGAACCTTTGCCTGACAACAGGACTATCATCGAGGGGCTGGATGTTCCCAAATCAATAAGTTTTGGCGATTTTAGGAAAGGATTCGTATATGAATTTAAGATAAAGATGTTCAAAGGGGATTTAAGTGCAAGACTCGTCGAATTTTTGAAAACAAAATTTTCGCTTGATATGGATGCAATTTACCGTTTCGAGCTGGAGGACTTGCAGCTCATGGAAATCGAATCTGATGTCTCTTCCTCTCCTCCAATGTCTGCGGAAGGAGCCGGGAATGATAACGACGATGTCTAGAGAACATTGCTCAGTACAGCAGGGTTTACGTTAGTTTCTCTCTAAAAGCAATGCCCATGATAGGATTAACTATGTACTGGAGGGGGTCTGCTTTAACCAAACAGCCGCCCTAAAATAAAAGGGAACCGTAATTTCCAGCCGAGGAGAATTTGCTGCCCAGTAAACTTCTTACAGACCGTGCAACTAAAACTACAGTTCTTGCACCGTTATTTGCAAAATCTATTGACACCTGTTTCCCGATTCCAGACGATGTCCCTGTGATCAGAACTACTCGGCCGTTAAATTCTTTCAAAGGGACTGAACCATCAGCGAATATGTTTTCTACCCTCTAGTGCCTTCCGTTTCATCAGTAGAGGTCTTATGAGTGATATCCCATAAATTATTTTTCTTTGTTAGCGACTTAATAGAAATTTTCGTCATCGTTAGTTTCATGAGAGCAACCCACATTATCAGCAGCGGCACATGATATGATGCTATTCTCCATGCTATGATCAAGCTCAAATGTGAATCATTGACTACATTTGCAAAAGACGGGATCCCCGTAAAATGGGAAGTATATGCCCAAATCCCTAGTTCTGCAAGTCCAGAACCCCCTATTGTAATCGGTAATGTTGATAACGCCGTAGATGCAGAAGTTGCCATCAGAGAATCAAATAGACCCAACCTAAAGCCTACAGCATTTGCCAATATCAGGAATGAGGCACCCTGCAACAAGAACGCCATAAATGTTATTGCGATTCCGACGGCAAAAATTTTGACAGCCCTTACAGAATTAAAATTCTGCCTACTCATTTTACATAGGTCAAATATGGCAGTATTAGTCGTGTTAATAAGTCGCTCTGCTTTTTGCTTTGCAATGAACTTTTGTAGCACTTTTAAGGAAAAAGAAGGCAATCGAAGGGTGCGTTTTGCAGAAAACACTACCAGCAGAAGCCAAAAAACGAATGTCGGAACTGCAACTAGAATGACGGCAATGCCAATAAAGTCACCCCCTTTGTAAATTGCTAGGGCACCTGCAATGAAGGCAAGAATAGTCCCTACAAAAACGTCGGCAATAATCTCCATTGTGGTAATCCATGCTGCATTCCCAGCCGGTACACCATTTTTGGTTAAGAAAGCGATTCTAACTATTTCTCCTCCTACGTAAGAAGGCGTTGTTTGCGTTATGAATTCGCCCGCTAGTCTGGCCGATATTATTTTTCCAGTGGAGCTCACGTTAGGTCCTATAAATTTTCGGATAAAATAGTCGAACCGTAACGCCTGAAGCATGATTCTACCTATTACTGATACTGACGACATTACAAAAGGAATGACCCCTACTGCAAATATATTGGCGGGAGAAACATGAGTAGAGAAGATCATTATAAGCAATGGAACAATACTTGCAGGTATTGCGAGCAGTCTCCAGTTCAAAAGCGGTCAGTGAATTGATAAAAGTCAGGCATATAATAATTAATTGAACGACAATTAATCTCGTGCTCAATATGACGCTGCCGCAGGCTTTTGAGCCACTGCTGTTGCTGCGGTCTAGAAAATATCTTCAATTTCCATGATTTACTCTTAAAGGAGGCACTCTGCTATCAAACTCAGAAGAATCCAAGGGAGCATGTGATCACAGCAGAGTCTGATGATGAACCTCCCTATGTAGCATAGAAAATAA
>CAKOFP010000295.1 GCA_933226995.1 Candidatus Nitrosopolaris rasttigaisensis
ATCATGCCATGTGTATGCCTTTATCGTACCTATCATCTTGCCTTTCCTGAAGCGGCTTTCCTTATCCTCAGCGTATTTGTAGACATCATAGTAATCACCTAACTTGACACATTTATTGCAATAAGCATGTTTTCCTTTCTCAGCACAACTTTGACATTGGTGTATAATCATTACTCTAACATTGATTCTTTGCACTATTTAATATTGATTCGAGCATGCTTCCGTTGAATTGTCCTATTTTTTGACCTAATGTCGGATATGTATGCCCCACTGGATTTTCACGGGTTGTAAGGAAAAGGAGAATGAGGAGAATACGGATTGTGAAAAACAAATTCTTGCCGAACCAATTCAGGTCAGTCGGAAATGCTCACCGTGGACCTAGGGAGGGTTATACTAAAGGTTCATAATCACTATTATTCATAGTGGTAAAGGATTAAAAAATAAAAAATAAATTACTCACTCGATAGTTGAGCGATCTGCTGGCCTAAACTCTTCTTATTCAAATGAATTCGATCACAGTAAATCCATTGTTTCTAAATTTAAAAATCTAATATATTTTCGTTCGTCGCTAATATTTGAACCCAAACGAAGAGTCATCGATTTGTAGGCAACTCGCGAACTCAATTATTGTACAAAAAACAAAGGAAAAGTTTCACAGTTGAATCTGATGTGCTAATATTGGAAGATATGGTTCTCCTCCTTGCTTCTTTCGATTTGTGCAAGTACTTGTTTTTGGTTCTCCTTGACCAAGTCCATAAGTCGGGTATAGTGTTTTAAATATTCCCTACCTTTCTCGCTGGTCCTAAATACAATGCCATCTTCAAGAATATGCTGTGAGAGGAGGTCGTTATTTAGCAGATCGCTCAGATAGTAGTTGACCTGCTCGTAGCTCAGGTTTGCTTTGTACATAATATGGGTCTTCTTGATCGCGACTGTGGACAGACAAAGAATATCAGCTGTAATCTGAATTTTTCCCCTATTTGTTCCTCCGTTGCTCTTGCTCTTCTTACGTTCAAAAGAAGATGATGAGAATGTAGATTGCATCATTCTGCGTTATATTGAAGGGTTCATCTAAATTAGGGGAATGGAGGAACACCTCGGTGTGGAACGGTCGTTCCTAATATAATAGTCCTAATCTAGTTTTGTGATTAATTGTTATGGAACAAATTCGCTTGAGATAGCTACTATTACATGTTTCATTGAAATTGTTCTCTATCTGAGAATTGCCGTTAAGTGTATACGAACTCGAGAGTGGAGCAATATATATAAAGGATTGTTCAGAAGTCGAAGGCTGAGAGCATGCTGCGGGGTATATTCAGATAAACATCCCTTCCGTCATATCGTTCTACTTTAGATTTCGGGATTATATACTCGCGAAACTTTGCACCATGTTCTATTATGACAATGTTATCACGGTATTCTGCAATTGCGTTGCCGCACAGGCTTGCATCACTAGCTCTTACCATCTTTTTAGCCTTTGTTATCTCATGCCAGTCTAAGGAGTTCATGGTACTCCAATTTCCCTCAGTTATGATATATCTGCGCTCCTCTACTGATACTCATAAAATATCTGAAGAAGATAATTCTGTAGGCCAAAATTAATTAACAATTATACTATCTATTTTTAGTAAGAGCATACTTCAACATGCCTAGGGAAATTTATACGCTACCAAAGCAGTGTTACAGCCAAAAAATTGTCGGAAGGATTTTCCGAGTTTTGGATGCTATGCTATCAACCATTGAGTCCATTGTCGCGGGTCGGTTGCTTGCCGGCATATGCGGCCAGAGGTAGAACCAGTCTGGTCCAAAGCTTTCTTTGATACAAACTCAAAGACAATTGGCGTCTCTGCTTCTCATCTGTGCAATGTCTCTGAATACATTCCTCTCGCCCTCTATCTTCCAGCATGAATTAGTGCAATTGTTACGTAGTCGTCACTGTTGAACACGATGCTCGAGGTCCCATTGTTCCAAAGTAGAAGATCGGTGAAATGAGTTACTCTAACTTCTGCCCCGGTGAATGGATTGATTCCAGCTAAGGCTGCTCGCATATCTGCAAGATACAGCGATTGTCCTGTTGTTGTTATTTCCAATGTCTTTGTAAAGTTTACTACGACTGCATGCTGTACTCCGACATCGGTGATTTCTGCAGCTACCAACTTTAGATGATCGGCGGAGTAGAATGAATTGTTTGGTCAGAGAATGTAAAATGCTAGAGCTACAGGTTATAAAAAGTTAGTTTTAGTCTAGATAGATTGTCGCCCATGGCTATCCCTAGCCAGCGTCTGATTAATTAAGTTCTGATTCTATAATTTTGGGCACTTATGAAAACAATTTGTAGTGATACACATACTCTTTAGTACGTCTATTGTGAAACTCGTCACGCCGTGTCTACTGTTCCTTGTACGATATACAATACTAGTACAAATAGCACAATGCTTGGCATTGATAACTGCAGAAATATAGATACAATTTCACATATCAATATTGCAAAAATTGATCGGCCCCTGGTAATACGGGCCGGTTGGGCTAAATACTTAAACTATAAGTTAATGAGGTATATATTTTAGTAATGAATCGTTTTTATCTCATTCTTTTTAGATGATTGTTCATGCAAGATCGCTAGTCGTTGCTATAGCAAATCTGTTTCCTACCTGCTCTACTTTGACCTTAACTTTCCGTCCAACTTTTCCATTCTTGACAAATATTACAAACCCTTGAACTCGGGCGATACCGTCCCCTTTTCTACTGATTTCTGTAACCTCAACTTCGTATTCCTTACCGACTTCGACTGGTTTTGTAGCGGGAGATCCTCTATCAAAGCTTCTATTACCTCCACCGCCGTAACTCCTGCCTCTACCGCGACCATAACTGCTGTCTCTACTGTAACTCATTTGGACAAACATGATTGGCGGTCGTCCTAATATAAACCGGCCATACCGGCAAGCATTAAAAAACTTCCCATCCTTAGAAACAACAGACTTGGCAACAACTCTAAAGTCTTAACTAAATAAACAAATGAATCAACACTATATTTCAGTTCGCATCATGTAAAAATGCAAATTCATTCTCAAAATGGCAATACTTAAAGTCAACAGGAGAAATTCTACGTTCATGAGCTTGTCTGACTTGGTGTAGGAAATTAGTAGATTGGGATTAGTCGGTACGCTGCAAGAATTTCACAATAAGAAATGCAAGCCAAGAGCATAGTCGCAGGACCAAGTTTTCTGCAGCACTTGAGTAAATTATTTCAAATTCAATCAGCTGGAGACATTATCCAATGAATCTGGAAATACCAGCAAGTACTATATGCTCGCGGCAACTGCAACATGGGATGAGATAATCAAACTACAATAATATTCAATCCGGCTACCAGCATATTGTTGCCCCCTTGCTCTAGGTTGTAAATTCGATATCCTATTCTAGATGTCTGGGTATGCGCCTTCAGTATTCTATTCTATAACTGAGTGTCTGTTTGATATATAGAATACATATTATATGAGCACGAGTTGTTGCCATTTCGGTAATGACTCGAGATCATAAGTCTGCTCGGTATTGGTGCAACGGCTACGCTAGATACAATTTATGAATTCTATCGATCAATAAAGAATGATCGCAGGCTATTTCTGTGGTCACATAAAGAAGATGGTTTTCGCCCAAGGGCATCGTTACGCGTTTAATTTTTTCATATTCTGCTAATACGTACTTTCCTCTTCCGATCTTTGGTGCAAGCACAGCGCGTATCTTCCATCCTTCCAATGCCATTTCAAGGGATTCTCTGCTCTCTTTTGGACTGAGCAGATTCCTAGTGCCTTCGCGGTGACCGGAGTACATTATTTCGCCCTTCAAATCAGATATAGTTACAACCCTAATATTTTGATCACTTTTCATAATATTTTCATAAATGTGCTTAAAATCCGTCCATGTATGATGAATAAGTTTTTTTTGATGATCTGTTGCTTTGCACTTGTCAGAACAATAACAATTTCCACAACAAGAACACTCAATCGCGTAGTCTTGTGATTTTGTGCCGCAAGTTGCACAAGTGGTGCTCATATCCATGGTAGTAATAAGGAACACCTAGGATAAAAGGATCCAAATTCATAAACCATGGGCCAGTTACCTTAACTTCTGGAACAATATGCGTAATGCCAGTTAATTTAGCTAGTCGTAATACTATATCTGACAAATTTACTGCAGTCCGAGGTGGTTTAGTTGTTATATGGCTCCGACGCTATGACCAGATTTACTGCGTCTCAAATGCATATACTGCGAAATCCCTTTCGTTGCTAATTATGACAAACAATCAAAGTAGCCCAATATTTACATTAACTCTATTATTATAGATTTCAAGCGCCAAGCAGGCAAACCGTTTGGGATGGAAGCGGCCAGAAGTTACAGATATGGCAATGGGGCAAGACACTACTTTCTCAACTCTGTTAGAATAGTTGTTGCAATTTACTTAGTGACGTCACGTAGTCACATTTCGATCCTTTCTATTCAACTTATAAGAACATTTCAACCCTCCACGTCTTCCTAGATATACTAGGGAACGTTAGCAAAATTGACGAGATTTATAAGACTATAAGATCCTCCGAATTAGCAGGCAAATAGGCATGGGCGGTAGAAAAAGAAAAACAATCACAAGGCCACAGCGAAAAACTCGCAGTACTCAAGGACGCTGTCCAAAATGTAGTACAATAGTCAAATTCCTCGTAACTGGTCCTGTTGGGAAGGAAATCTATGAATGTACGGGGTGCATGACAAAATTTCCAATAGACGAGTTATAATGAGCTTAGCATAGTGTTAGAGTGGAGTGGGAGCTACTTGATACCACTTAGATCTGCTAACCTTATTATAATCACCCTTCTGGAATTCTCTTACTCTTTATCTTGTCACGCCTAACAATTTCTTTGTCAATTTCTTCTTGTTTTATTTTCTCTCCTCTGCGTCCTGGGGTTTTCCTTTCCTGCTGATTTACTTTTACTCTTTCTTCAACCAATTCGTCATTTTCTCTATAACTGTGAGCGTCCTGTTGCCTTTTCTTTCGCAACTCTTCTGCATATCTTTCTCTAAAAGATCTCTCTTGATCTGTGTCATTATCAGACATGTAAATTGAACCTGAAGGACATAATCAATACATCACATTTTTATAAATTTTTAGTTACAAGTATTCTTTGCCTTTTGCAGTTGCAATTAGATTATCATAGCTCGCAAGCAATCAATACAATGGCTCCTAAAGATAGATATATTTGAATATATCCTATCTAAAGGCATTATATTTTTTTGAAAATCGAAGACTAAAGCGGAAAAATTTAGCGTTTCTCCTATCGACGGCGTGCTCGCTGTCTTTACAAGCCCATGATGTTCCGTTCTTAGACTCACACTTATTGATTCCCTTTGTGTGTGACATGTTTTTTATGAGCTTGCACAGCTGGCTGTTGTGGTGGTTGTTCCTGTTGCTGCAACGATATCCTATATTCATCAATTTTCTTCCTTGTCCGCAATTTTGCTTTATATTTCAAGTTTCGTGGCCTCGTTCTTAATCTATATCCACAACAAGGGCACCATAATCCGTCCCATTTCAAGAAGATTTCGCATACTTGACATCTTTTTTGTCCTGTGGAATAACGGCCTGTGCCTACTGGCTTCATCGCTTTATGGCGTATGCATATACCTTTGCAAGTCATGTGATTTTTTCTTGTAATCTCCTTGTTCATACTTGAGACATCCTACTATTTCAGATTTTGTTACTTTAAAACGATTTAAAGAGAAAAATAGGGACTTGCTGCTATGCGCTCAACCTAGGCCTTTGAAGCTTGATTGTCCCCCCTGTTAGCAGTGGCTGTGGTGAAAAAATTACGTCACAGTCAGTCTTGGGACATATTAGGCTACAGCATCATCCTTTTTATGGACCAACAGAATTAGCCTGGGCCAGAGCAGGGTCATGGAATGACAGTGATTAATTACTATGGGGCGGTAACAAACTGGTTATGGACAACATTCGCATCTGTTTTGTATTATTAAGAAATTTAGCTGTTTCCATCGTCAACATGAGGTGGTAGCACAATAGTAAATGTGGCTCGCCCGGCCTGCTTGTTATTATAACCGCTACGGGCATCTACAATCCGTTTAGCTACGTAAAGTCCTAGATCTATTCCACGTTTATTCTCATTTCCAAAAGTCCTTGTAACAAATCAGCCAAATAGTTTCGAAGGATATCTCCTGCTTTACCGTTTTCACTACCAGTAACTTGGATTTCTAGTCTTTTGTTATCAACAGAAACAAGGCTTTCTATTCTTATGGCTCCACTATCTGTGTACTTAGCATTGTCTACGATATTGGATATTGCTCGAGTTGCACGACTTTTATCTGCGTAAATTTCTACTTCTCCATTATTATCACTGTATCCAAAATCATTTTCTTGATTCTAACTTTTTCCATTGCATAGGTAAGATTGGTGACACTTTCAACTTTGCTAGCGTCTAGAAAATCGTTTGTAAGTCTTTGGAATCTGCAAGCTTCCAAAAGCATGCTGCATAGATTATATTTTTGTATAACGTTTTACTTCAATCCTATCAATATTAGTATCAGCAATAGTCGGATCGCGGCAGGAACTGACAAATATTATATCATGGCTAAATAGCTAGCCATTTATCGAGTTATATGAAGCTAGGTATCAGTCCATCTCCATCTTATGCAAAAGCCTATCTCTGGTGTCTCGGATAGTCTTTAGCAACAGGAAATTTATAGCGGTTAAAAAACTTAATCTATACGAGGGCTGGTAGTTCAGGGGTAGAATGTGCGCTTCGCAAGTGCAAGGTCGTGGGTTCAAATCCCACCCAGTCCACCATTTTAAAGTGAAAGCGTACGGTTGGAATATGAACACTATTTTCGAATTTTGCTGGCAAAATGTTGCATATTTGGTCCTCAAACTGAATATTTTGCTAGCATATTTGCTAGCAAGCAGTTGCTAGCATCACGTGGAATAGTTTATTGTTGTTAGCAAAGGTAGTATTTTGCTACCAATCCAAATTCTGTTGCTAGCAATGGCTACGGAAAACCGTGTGGAAAACGGTGGGTTTACCATAATACGTGAGTGGCAAAATTCGTCATCTGACTCAAATCAGTGGTCTTTCCACGCAAGATCTAAAAACCTAAACAACTGGCCGCATGGCTAGTTCATCAGTTCATCTCTAGCCTTCGACAAGACCTCAGTTACTTTCTCATTAATTCGGTTTCCTATGGCGACTTCGATCGCCTTTGTTACTGCTATCTTTACATCTTCAATGGGACCTTATTAGAGGTACAAATTCATCAAGACCATCGAATTTTCTGATCCGTTCTTCCTCAGATCGTAGCATCAGCAAGTGCATTGCAATATACCCAATGATTGAAACCAGTCCCGCCATATCATTTCTTAATGAAGCAACCGTTCCTTGCAAAAAGTCGACAGCCTGACGAGAGTATCTTGAAGTAGATAGCGTCGTACTCATATCCTTTTCTAATGCTTCCTTCCGTGCCCGTAACGAAGCTACTCTTTTGTTCAAGTTATCTAATTCCTGTTTCGATTTTTGTACTGCTTCTCTGATACTCACGTACTTTTCAAGTTCAGCAATTAATACTTGCGTATCTATATCACAGCCGCTCCTGCGACGATATCCTTCAAACATGCCCGCCAATTTAATAATGTGTTGTTCTTTCAATCCGCTTCGAATTAGTCCAATTATTGCATGACCTACCAACGGCATTGATAATAATTCAGAGCGTAACCTGCTAATATCTTGACCTAGTTTCCTTACCTCAAATCGTAATTCGTTTACCTTAGGTTCAAAGCCAAGCTTGTTATCATACTGCTCTTCGATATCCTTATAGGACTTGTGTTGAGCTTGGTCAGGGCGTATATTATTTGCCTCAGCTATTTCGTTTTTGGTGTGGTATAACAGTCTTAACTGTTTGAGACCAAATCCCATGACTTCAAGCTCTTTGTAGATGGAGATACTTTGATTATGAGAGTTTGCCATTTGTTCAAGGAGCCAGCATTGCTGTTTAAAACTATTCACTTTGTTTTCCAGCTCTTGCACCAATCCATAATAAAGCTTATGTTGTGCTGCGAGTGAATCCACATCCGAAAACGCTTGCAAAACTTTGTCAACTTCGTAGCCGTACTGGCTTATTCCATTGACTATGGGTGCAAGTTTGGAAGTATCGTCGATTGGCACCCCATATCTTCCAAGCTCTGCCTTTAAGTCCGAATACCATTTTAGTTCAGCAGCAGTCATCATTTCATTCTTCAAAGCTATATCGGTATTAGCCTTCGAGTCCGATTTTTCATGCTCCAGTGTTTCTATTTGTTGTTTTAGTATTCCTTTCTGTATCTCTAAATTCCCTTTTTCGTCTGCCATTTGCTTAACGTAATCCGAAATCCCTGAAAGGGATATTGCACCAGTTTTTGAAAACCCAAGCATATCTCTCAAATGGTTAGCAATGTTCTCCGATGATAATCCAAGATCCTTGCATCGGTCGTAAACATCCAAAATAAATTCCTCGAAACTATTTTCATTTACTCCCAGATTGATCATGATCATCGCAGTTCTTGACCCCAACGCACACTGCGCAGGAGTAATACCAAGTTTCCTAAGAGTTGTCGCTAATTCTCTGAGTTCGTCCGCAATATAAAGCCCCAAGCCACGTCTCCATTCGTAACTATGTTTGTTACAGCTCCAGCACTTAGACTATTGTTATAGGCAATCTCGTCTGGTGGAACACCAGCAAGCCATTGCTGTATCACTAGCGATTTCATGACATCTGGTAACTTGGCTGGCACTTGCTCTTGATAATAAGAGACATTAATAAACCGACCGTCAAATGCGTCAAATAATTCGTCAAATGGATCGTCATATAGGTCAGCTGATGCTTCGTGCGAAGTGAGTGGGAGTTGAAAGGGGAACAGCAAGGTACGGAAATTATTGATAGGTATGGACTTGTGCTTTACACTTAACCGATCAATAGCGTGCCGGTCTATCAAGAACAACAACACAGCATTAATTATGCGAAGAAGGAGCCTAGGAATGATGGTGTAAAAAAATACAGACTCTTGCTTCACAATTCCAATAAACAGGTATTGACAAATTATATCGTTGTGATTTTGGAGTAATGAGCACTGATGCAAATTCACGTGTTCGAGATTGTGGTCAAATAATCTCCTGTACTAATTGTCGATCACATCATGTCATATATCCGCCAAACTCAGAATATGTGTCCACTATGCTTGATCCTTGTCCAAGAGGCGATTATCAGAAGAGCTTTTTCGATTGCATTAAATGTAATTACAGAAATACATTCTATTGGCATAAAATACATCGTGAGAATAGAATTGCATAGCTAGTAGCTAGTATGATCATTCAAGATCTCCTTTTCAAGGAAAGGTTTTGAATAATTCTATTACCTCAACGATCGGGATAGCATGGAAATAGTAGGACGGTGATCGATCAAAATAATATTCAATAAGAGACGAGAACTTTCAAGCAAAAACTGAAGATTTGCCTATTGAATTTACGCACATATCCTGCCCGTCAAATTTAGTCAAGCTGACTACCTTTTAATATAGAACTTGCTTGGATAGTCGCCAGTGGAGTGCTGTTCCATTGGTAAATGTAATTGTAGCTGAAGAAATGTTAGCGGAAGTTTGGAGAGTCTTGGATGCTCTTCTATCCTCCTAGAGGATAAAGGAAAGCATGCGAGTGCAAATCCAATATACGAGGTTCTACTGCAATGGATTAACGGAATGTCCTACCACAGTATTTCCTTTCGTCA
>CAKOFP010000296.1 GCA_933226995.1 Candidatus Nitrosopolaris rasttigaisensis
AATTATAATTCATGAATAGCTGTACCAAAAAAGAATGAACGCCCTTGTAACACATTTTGAAATTAACAGTGAGGCTCTTATGCACTTGGGCTATGAGATCTATTCTAACTTCCTAACCTTTGCAAGTTAGCGATATTTCCTAAATTTGATAATTATAGCAATAATGGACTACGCGTCCGGTAGGAAGAAATTTTATGTATGTCAGCATGACTTTGATAATATGGTGAAGAGCAAAGATGAAGAATGCCAATATTGCGAGTATTTTGCGTGATATTGCATTTCTGCTAGAAATGGAGGAGGGAGAGGATAACTCTAACATAGTGTTTAAAATTAGATCTTATAAGAGGGCATCAGACATAATCGCAAATTTATCTTCAAACGTCGAGGAGGTATACGCAACACACGGATTAAAAGGACTGATGCAAATCCCGTCCGTCGGAAAGGCAATTGCTTTAAAAATTGAAGAATACCTTACAACAGGAAAAATCCAATATTTAGACGAGTTAAAATCCAAGACTGATATAGATATTGATGGATTTTATGGTTTAGAAGGCATAGGTCCTAAAACGATTAAGATTGTATATGACAAGTTAGGTATCAGAGATTTATCAGGTTTAGAAAAAGCAGCATCAGGAGGAAAGCTTCGTAGCATTCGTGGTTTTTCTGAAAAAAAAGAAGAAGTAATTTTGAAAAAAATTCAACTATTTAAGAAAGGAAGAAGTCGGTATCTTTTAGGCGAGGTTTATCCTCTAATAAAACAAATTGAAACACGTCTATTGAAGTTTAACGGAGTAAAAAATGCAGTTGTTGCCGGTTCTTTTCGGAGAATGAAAGAAACTGTAGGTGATATTGATTTCGTCGTAGCTTGTAATGATGTTGAAAAGGTAATGGATTATTTTGTATCAATGCCGGAAATAGACGAGGTTCTTGGTAAAGGATCAACCAAGACATTCGTCCGCTTAAATAACGGAATGGATGCTGACCTATTGGTCGTTCCTGAAGAAAGTTTTGGCTCAGCATTGCAATATTTTACAGGCAGCAAAGAACATGGTGTTGCTATGCGTAAGATAGCACTCGCCAAAGGCCTTCACTTGAATGAATGGGGGATTTTTGACAATTCTCAGCACAGAATTGCTGGTTCAACAGAAGAAGAAGTGTACCAGACACTGGATTTGGAATGGATTCCTCCTGAAATGAGAGAAAACTTGGGAGAAGTTGAGCTCGCAAAAAAGGGAGCCAAGGGACTACCGAAACTAATAGAATACAATGATTTGAAAGGTGATTTGCAAGTCCACAGCAATAGCACAGATGGAACAATGTCAATTGAAGAGATGGCTTTAGCCGCCAATGAAAAATTCGGACTTCAATATATAGTTATAACAGATCACACAAAAAGTTTGAAATTAACAAACGGACTTGATGAAAAACAACTATTAGATCAAGCAAACAGAATTGCAGAAGTAAACGATCGTATAAAGCGGCTGCCGGATAAAACAGACAGGCAACATATAAATGAAGTTGATTCAGCAGCATCAACTCCTCGAACAAAAGCTAATAATTTCCGAATTTTATCTGGTGCTGAAGTGAATATAATGAGAGATGGATCACTTGATATCGCAAATAATGTACTAGATAAACTCGACACCGTGGGGGCAGCTATTCATTCTAATTTCTCACAGCCAATTGAAGTCCAAACTGATAGGCTAATAAAAGCAGCACGGAATCCTAGCGTCGATATAATATTCCATCCTACAGGCAGGCGTATAAATAAAAGAGAAGGATATCCTGTCAATATTGAGAAACTGGTAGATATTGCAAATGATACTAATACTATACTGGAAATTGATGCACATTATGACCGTCTTGATCTAAAAGATGAATATGTAAGAATGGCTATACAAAAGGGTGTTAAACTTGTAATTGATTCAGATGCACATCATCCTGTTCATTTTGGATTTTTGAAATTTGGGATAGGTCAAGCTAGGCGTGGATGGGCAGAAAAGTCTAATATATTAAATACGATGCCCGTTGATGAGTTGCTGGGGTGCCTAAAGTGATGAGTCCTTCTGTCTCCGCAAAAAGATGAGAACAGAAACCATCGATGATATCGTCTAGTTATTGTCACCAAAGGCCTGATTGTATTTCATGTAACGAATACTGTACTCATACGGCTGCTAACACGTGTCGTAAGTTCTATGGGCTTTAAAGTTTCGTGAAATTGTAAAGTAAACACATGGAATAGACTTTACAGGCTCCCCAACACCCTTAAACGAAAACGTTGTAAACGAAAACGTGGTCGATTAGCATGCCAACCAACACAGGTGCACCCTTAAAGGATGTAATTGTAGGGAGGAGCATATCCAAATGAAACACGAATATCTGAGCTGTACAATTCAGATATCTTCTACTTTATCTTATATGTGGGCTCTGTTTTAAGTTCAAGACATAACTTAAGGAGTGGCTTTAACTCTACTTTATGGTCCGGGTCATGGCTTTTGACCTTTCTCTCTGATACTGACTCGAGAGTAATTACGGTTGTAGAGCTGAGCTATCGGTGAAGGCGACCAGTATTTTTGCCACAAATATGACAGTAACAATCGCCGCAGGTAATACAACATATAGCAAAATGATCTGCTCCTTTCACTCTTCTAGGAACAAAATGATGTTCGTGTATCAGCTTATGTTCAGTTTGAATTCTATCACACTCAACAACGGCGCCTTCATGACTCATACTACACCTGACCGATTCGATTTGTTCCATGAATTGACTATTTCCAAGTTTGATAGATTAATTCTACTTTGCAAATCGTTTGATTACTCATCACCGGTCTAAATAAATCAGCAACTGTGGTTATGAACCCTACGTCGTAGCTCCTCTGCAAGGGAAAGTCACTACAGCGCCGACAGGACATTAGCTGTTGTCAACCGTTTTTCTTATAAAATAACCAACAACAATAAGCCTCCCTCTTCGAATTCTAAACATTCAAATGTTATCCATACTTTGAAACGTCAGCTAACTAATTCAGCATGAAATCGTGCTATTCCAACACGTATTACCACGTTTTATTTTTGATTTACTCAATAGTTAGCTCATTTATCACGCTCAAAGCTAGCGTATTTTGAAGTTCTTCTCCGTCCAATTATTCAGCCCATCATGCAACAAGCAACGTAGCGAAGAAGTGGAATTTAGTCTACACTGCACAGCAAGCAAAGTTGCTAAAACGATAATTCCTTTGGTTTTTTGCAGCTCGAGCTCCTTAGACTAATAAAAATTGTATAGTATGTTATTACTACCTTAACCTCAAATAAATCGTGTGTTACAATCTATGCTAAGCCACGATCATAGAACATATAGTAAAAACTGATTCATTGCTAGGTTAGTTCTATGATGATTGAACAAGTAATTGGAGATTCAAATTTTTAATTATACTCATATTGGGTAAATGAATTATCTATCTTTGCTATTACTTCTAACCCTGTAGGTCCAGGTTTACTAAAATACGTTCCTGCATTAACTGCATACACTTCATTGTTTTGAACAGCCAAATAAAACTGGAGTTTTAGAACCGGTATTTAGAGCAAGCAATTATGGCGGAAAGACATTTGGTCCGATAGTGAAGTTGAACGGCACAAGCTCGAAATAATTATTTTATTTTATTATTCGGATGATTTCACTTCCTATGCCCTGCAACCCGTCAGGATTAGATCGATACTTAATGTTGTTGTACTGACAGAAAAAAATGTACCTTCAAGATCATTTGTGTATGTCGGCTGAATTGTCACCTTGGTTAATGCATACATTACTGCTAGTTGTACTAGTAGTCAGTGGCACACCTGTACAGTTGTTCAGGTGTAGAGAAGAGAAGTTACTCCCTTGAAGAGAGTCCTACAACTGAATAAATAATAGAAATATTGATAAATCAAGCACTCATTGCTGTCAATATATGACAACAACAGCGAAAATGCAAAAAAAGAGTATGAAATCACCAGACGAAACACGCTCTTTCGATAAGGGCAAAGTTGAGATAGCAAAGGTTGGGGATACAAGTATAGGTAGAGCATATTTTGAACCAGGATGGAGTTGGGAGAAATGTGTAAAGCCTATTGCTAAGACTGAAAGCTGTCAAGCTCCGCATACACAATATGTTATTTCTGGAAGAATGAGAGTTAAAATGGATGATGGCTCTGAAGAAGAATTCGGTCCTGGAGATGTAGGTTATCTTCCACCCGGACATAATGCATGGATAATTGGAAACGAACCCTTCGTTGCAGTAGACTTCACAGGTATGAAAGAATACGCTAAGAAGTAATTAAGAAAGTGGAACGGATAGAACAGGCAACGTAAAGAATCTAATAATGATGGTTGATTTACTATCCTCACCAGTTTATTTTTTTTCGATTTGGGATAGTTACACCTTGTTTGTCGTAGCTTAGTACAGTGTTTGTTGCTAAGGCCGGATTTTTGAACCTCAACATGTTCATTATTTGCTAGTTGGTTACACACTAGTTCTTTGGGCGATAGTTCAACTAATCAATTAGCTTAGTATAGAGTATGTTAACGAAATGCTGTGCGTACTGATATTAGAGATTAGTAAGCCTGGTTGTTGTTTACGACCTTAATATTGTCAAACCCTATATTGCACTCTGAAGTCTCATAGAGGATGACTGCTTGTGAATCAAGCTCGGACTGATACAGGAATGGTAGTTTCCATCTGGCGATATCCCGTTAAGTCAATGTTGGGAGAGGAGCTCAATTCTTCGTACGTCACGGAACGCGGACTGATAGGGGATCGTGCATACACACTAATCGACCAGAAAACTGGCAAGGTGGCTAGTGCCAAGAACCCTAAGAAATGGGGAAAGCTCTTC
>CAKOFP010000297.1 GCA_933226995.1 Candidatus Nitrosopolaris rasttigaisensis
ATGTTATGATGTTATTGGCATGGGGTATAATGCATTAATCGGCTAATCGATTTCGAACGCGAAAGAAACAAAAATATGCTTGAAGCATTGAAATAGCAAGTGCGCTATAAAGTTTTAACAGTTCCTAAATTCTGTCCTGGTGCTATGGCAAATCTTTTCCACTGAAGGTGCAAAAGTATATAATTTCTTTTCTAAGCATATGACATCATAGCAATAATAAGGAAAGATAATCACAATTGACCGATAACCAACAAACAACAACAATAGCTGACTTTTTGAAAAACTTTCCATTTTCGGATAAACGTGATAGACAAGCTTACGTGTTAAATGAAATATGTACGGCTATTGCTTCAGATTATAAATACATTCTATTAGAAGCCCCTACTGGCTTTGGAAAGAGCCCTGTAGCGATAGCTGTTGCACTAACTTTGGGGTCAAGCTACATATGTACGTCAACTAAAGATTTACAGACTCAATACTCAAGAGATTTTCCATATCTTAAAGTAGCAAAAGGAATGAACAATTTTCCATGTCTAGTGAAAGAAGATTTTATTAAAAACGATACTTATAGATGTGGAGCATGCGTTTCGGATAATGTAAATGAATGCTACCATACAACAGTAGAATATGGTCCATGTATGAGTAACGAATCCTTCAAAGATAGTGGCTGTAAGTATAGAACATTTCTAAAAAACTATAAAATAAGCAATAAGGGGACAACAAATGAAAATGTATTCATTGACTATGACACCAAGAATTATTACCAAAAAGAATATTCCCAATGGTTGCATCTCAAAAATCTAAAAGACCAGCGAAGAGCATGGATGCCATGCGAATACTTTGATCAATTGAATGCAGCCTTAACCTCAAGTCATTCTATATTCAATTATTCCAATTTTCTAGCCCTTCTACCAAATAAGAAAGTTCTTCCACAGAGGAAACTGTTGGTGTTGGATGAAGGACATCTACTCGAAACTGAGATCGTAAAGCACAGAGGAGTATTTATTTCCAAAAAAAGATGGAAACGATATATTCCCAATTTAAAGATGATCGATTATGGTTATGATGATATAGAAAAGTGGATTGAATTCCTCATTGAACTTGAGACACAAATGCTTGGTTTAATTGGCAATAGCTCGATGGTGGAATCATTGTCAATATCCAGAAGAGTGAAATATACCTGGATAAACAATATGACTTCTAAATTAAGATCTAAAAATAAAAAAAGGGTAGTGGGTGCTTCAGAGATATTTGAAAGCGACGAGGAAATAGCAGAAAAGTACGATGAAAATCTCTCAAAAAGATCCTCATCTCTTGGTGACGAACTTGCTGTTGAAGCAATAAGAGACACAGAAAGACTCACACGTGCAATAAACAATATTCTTTCCAATACTAAAAACTGGATTGTTTCTGAAATAAGGAAGGAAAATTATGAAATCGTAAGGATCGAATTAAAACCGCTTGATGTATCGCCTTATTGTAAGGACATATTTGAGAAATGCACCAAGACTTTGATAATGAGCGCCACAATCCTTGACAGCGAAGAATTTTGCAGAAATGTTGGCCTTACCTCTAACGATGTGAAATTCATACAGGTTGACTCAGACTTTCCAATACAAAATAGACCTATATATCCAATGAGTATTGCCTATCTAAATTTTAATAACCTACAGCTACAGGAGGTTAAAACCAATATTTCTAGAGCTATTGACAACCTGATGACCTTACACAGAAATCATAAAGGAATAATTCATACTACATCTTACGAACAGCTAAATTTTATCAAAGAAAATATTTCACAGGCAAATGTACGAAGACTATTAGTTACAGATCCAGAGATACAAAGAGATGATGTTATTGCAGAACATACAAATAGTGTAAAACCAACGGTTCTAATTTCACCATCATTACATATGGGTCTTGACCTAAAGGATGACCTATCTAGGTTTCAGATTATAACCAAAGTGCCTTATCCTAACAAGAGTGACAGATGGACAGATGCAAAGAGAAAGATGGATGAAGAATGGTACTACTGGCAAACAGCATTGAAATTGATACAAGGATATGGAAGGTCCGTAAGGTCAAAGGAAGATTGGGCAAAGACATATGTTTTGGACTCCGCCTTTGGATACTTTGTCAGGAAGAATAGAAACATCTTGCCAGATTGGTTCACTCAAGCAATCCAAGGAAGGTTATGAGGTATCGTCCAAGCATTGTCTTGTAATTTATGCAAAGTTTCCAATTTTATGCATAGTTTTGCGAACCCCTAGTTTGAATATGTGTTAGATATCGAATTGATTTCTTTGGATTAGTGAAGACACAAAGAAGGCAATCATAACAATAGATGCTGAACATATTGCAAAACATGAAAAAGAAAGGTCTCAAAGATATTGTTAAGTTATTAATACAGCATAATGCTAAAGTCAAAGGATAGTAGATAAGTGGCTGTGTTGCATTTTCTCCAATCCGTCGGCGTTGATTAAGCCAACTGCTGCAAAGAGGTACATGTTCACCAAAACGAACTGTTTGTTGTAGAAGGAATACTATCTATCATAGAATTAATTTGTCTGTCCTTATTGTTATGAGATAAAGGGGATCAAGTGCATATTATTCTCAATAACATAATACGGTGTAAAGTACTTCTTAGATATATAATTATGAGCAAATTGTTATTAACAATATTCAACATTAGATGACTACATGAGTGTGGAAAAAAAGAATCCACTAAAGCGGTATCAAGCATTAAATGACGCTACTAACGGTCAAATGGGAGAAGAACCCAGATCCGAGCCTAAGCCACAACCCGTATCAGATTCACAAAATACGGATTTAAGGGAAAGAGATTGGCGTAGAAGAGCCGGCCGCAAAATGTCTAGAGAGATTTAGTACAGGGCATAACCAGAGCCAGGGGAAATATTCCGGAAATGTCCCAGAAATCTGGGAGAATTAAAATTTCCTATCCCTGAAGCACTCCTAATTATTTATTTCCGTCTGTTTTGATAAAGAAAACTTCATTGGTCTCAAACAGGAATTCCCTGTGCTGTTAATTGTAGGAGTGGCGGATAAAATAAGTTATTTAAAATTGGGAGATATTTTTTCTGCAATCAGCTTTACCAATTGGTGTCTCTTAGGACTTGAATTAGTTAAAACAATTTCTGTGAACCCCAGTTCTATATACTTCTGAGGTTTCTTTATTCCCTCTTTTGCGTTTGATATTACAACTAACATTTTCTCCAATGTGTCGTCGCCGATGATCTGGTTTAACCGGCTATTTTATGAATTGTCTAGAATAATTGAGTACGTGGAGATGATTCAGGAGTTAGTCAAGGGTTTATGCAACTAAATCAATATTGCATATAAGCATAAATCAAACAACCTTCTAAGATCTCAGACTGAAATATTTTGACTTTTCTTCTTAAGAAATTAAGGAAGAATCTTTATTGCATAAACTGGATGCAGCTCTGTAATTCCTCCTGGCATCTCAGGCATCTCAATTAGATATCTGCCGGTAACCATCACATGCTGTCCCATCTTCTGCAAAACAGGTCGGAAATCCGGTCCAGTATATCCGTCACACGCTCCTACATTTTCTTTACTCTTACTTGTAACTGGACCTTGGCAAACAGTTTCCATATGCAAGGCAGCGCCTCCAGGGTATTTACTAGCAAACACCTGAGAGTAGCTCCCAGGTCCCAACATATTTTTGTATGGAGGGTCTAGAACTACATTGAAGTTAGCATCGCCATCATTGTTAAAGTAATGTGTCCATACGACTCTACCCGTTACCGTAACACATTGTTTTATTACAGTAAATCTAGCTTCTTTTAGTGGAAGGACAAAATGATTTAGTTGCGGTAAACATGGACCTCCGTTAGTTTTGGAGGAGTTACCAGAAGTTATTGCTAGCCGGTGAGCAATGGCGATCGCGGCAGCAGAATTATTAGCAGTAGCAGAAGTTAGAGGTTCTGTTCCTATGGGTGGTTCCTCTACAAATCCTCCTCCCACTCCTGCGTTCCCTGCTTTTGTTGTTGTTGATGACTTCTTGGCTTGACCTAAAAGTATAGTATCACTAGCTACAATGGCTAACGACGATATTAGCAGCAGTACAATTGCTAAGACTGACACACTACTATTATTTAGTTTCAATAAACATCTTCAAAAATTAATAGCTTAATACATTTGAGGCACAGTTGACTAAATGTTGGGATTGCGGTGTGTTCGAATTCCATATGACCAGACCATGATATTTAGAGAAGCGTATCAAAAGCAAAAAAGGGACTGTTCTACTTCTTTAGCCTACATATATTGTTAAGGGAAGGATAGCACTGATTGATAGGTATACTGCCAAGCGGATAACATAAACTTTCCAGAACTGAGATACTCTAAGTATCCAGTCCTAATGAACCCATACTCAACCAGTTTCATTTTTCAAAATACTGACTCGCCAGATTTGTATGAGACAGCGATCATTTCAACTCCTAAGTGCCTTTTCATGTCATTTTCATCATCCAAATATGGGATCATGTCACTAGGTGAAACTTATGTTTCGACGCCTTTTGTTTCATGAGACTCAGATCCAGTCAAGATATCTTATGTCAAAATAATAACGATAAGGCCTAAAATAAAATAAAATAAAACAAATTCCATTATTTTCTATGGATGTTAACAACTTCCTTTTCAATGGCCCCATCTCTGATATGGATTGTTCTATCTGTTGCTGCAAGTTCTGGATTATGTGTTACCATGATTATTGTCCTTCTAAATTCGCTGGATAATAGTTTTAGTAAATCAAATACACCTTGCCCTGTTTTTGTATCCAAATTTCCGGTAGGTTCGTCAGCAAGAATTATTTTCGGATCATTCATAAGTGCCCTTGCTATAGCTACTCTTTGTTGCTGACCACCACTTAGATTAGTTGGTTTGTATTTAGCCTTGTCTTTGATTCCTAGGAAATTTAATAATTTTAGAGCCCGACGTCTTCTATCATTGTCACTCATACCACCTGTAATGCCAGGAAACTCTACATTCTTCAGTACAGTTGTCCTGTTGATCAAATTATAAGATTGAAAAATAAAGCCTAATGTGTTATTTCTCATGCTTGCCATCTGAGAATCATTTAATGAAAAAATATCGACTCCATTAATGAATACTTTACCTGAAGTAGGCCTATCTAATGCCCCTATCATATTCAATAATGTAGATTTTCCGCTTCCAGACGGACCTACTACAGATACAAATTCACCCTTATTTATCGAAAAGCTAACGTTTCTAAGTGATACTACCCTACCCATTGAAGAAGCATATACTTTGGAGAGATTTTCGACTTTTAGAGTAGCTTCTGAACTATCGGTACAATTAGGTTGATTATTACCACTTACAATCATTTTATTCATTTTTCTCCTCTGGTCGTTGTCTAAATGGCATTCTAGTGAGATTATCATAGTCTTCTCATGATTAGTATAAAAATTATGCTACGAACGAGTCAATTGTACTGCAAAAAATAAAATAATTAGCTTTAGTTTTTAAAAATATTGTGCCTTAAGACGGTCAGACAGCGATAATGTATAGTCTGGATGCGCTCGATCTGCTTTGTGCCAAAGACGCTGTATATATGTGGATTAAGCGGTTCATTCTTGTACCTCAATTAATTCACTGAACCATGTAATTTTGGTAGACTCCTTATTCGAGAAAAATTCCTCTTGTTTAAATTTTCTGCATAGGACGTGATTGATCGTGGGATATAGGATGTAGTATTCTAGTTCCATTTATTATTTGAAAGGACGTAATTTTTCAGGTAGTCTCCTAATTCTTGCATCGTTGAAAATAATTGGTGATAAATACGACTTACCAAAAATATAC
>CAKOFP010000298.1 GCA_933226995.1 Candidatus Nitrosopolaris rasttigaisensis
AACTTAGCCTTGATACTATTGCTCAGTCTTATTTGATTGTCCATGAGAGGGAGAAATTTAAGCACCTCTGTAACTTCATAAAGAATAGAGACAAGAAACAGACTATAGTTTTTGCAGCCACAAAACAAAGGACACAGAGACTTGCAAACGATCTGAAGCAGGAAGGATTCAGAGCAATAACGATTCATGGCGATCTTTCGCAAAAACAGAGAGATATCGCAATGTACAGGTTTAAGAATGGAAACGAAGACATTCTGGTTGCTACCGACATAGCAGCAAGAGGAATAGATGTTCCTGCCGTAGGACATGTGATTAACTATGACATTCCTGAAGATCCCTTGATTTACTTCCACAGAATTGGAAGAACTGCCAGAGCAGGTGCAACTGGTAAGGCTATCTCATTAGTTTCCCAGGATAGAGTTGACAATTTCGGAAGAATTCTCCGACAGACAGAACAGCCTGTCCATAAACTTAATGATGAAATGGGAATTGAAGTACCTGTCGTTCAGCAACAGCAGCGCCGATATTACGGCAATGGCTATAATAACAACTACGCAAGTAGAGGCGGCTCATATGGGAATAATAGAGGTTATGGCTTTAATAGAACCCGATACGGTCGTCAAGATGAGCAAAGAGATACCAATTATAGCAATAGGTACAGTATGCGACGGGACAGATATTCTTCATATTCCCAGAGACAAGATAACAGATAGTGGTAGAGGAAGGTAGTGGAATTCGAATCTTACCACTACTACCGTCGAAAATTTCAATTGCTATAATATTAGGACGTTTATACAGCTAATATCGGCTCTGAAATGCATGATTTTTGACTGTACGAACTAAAATCCATTGAATCCCCGATGTTTATTTAAGGACCAAATAAAATTGCCAAACCGCCATTAGCGAAAGCAGCTCCTTCCATCATCGCAATTACACTCTTTTACATTTACCTGCCTGTTCCTGTTATATTCACACTGTTAAATTTTGTTAAATTAGTAGGGGTTGATATACAAGATATTTTGGAAGTTATTTTATTTTGTCCTGGTTTTAATGCAGCATATTTAGAAGTAATAGTGTATTTCCACGTAGAATAATCATTTTTGCCTCCATGTCCTGTCGCTACTGCCTTTTGGTATGGTTTTATGCCATTTAGAAGTACTGAAACTGTACAACCAGTATGAGTCTTATTTGCCACTGGTGGTGATGATATTCCAGATACAGTTACGTTGCTGCTAACTGGGACCTGCTGACTTTTATGGGGAGCACTAATTTTTAGAGACGGTAGATTCGTTGTTTTTGCTATTGATGGTGTTGAAGAAATAGCATATGAGGTTCCGGTAACCCACCAGAAGCTGAAAAAAAGTCCTCCTATTAATGTACAGAAGAGAATTATCTGTATGAAGCCATCCAAATCCCTTGCTCTAGAGTAATTTTCCACTTCTGATATTGTATGACATTGCCTATAAACACTATCGTATCAGGTTTTGTTGGTTGTAGAAAAAAACCGTAAACAGATGGAGTTGCGCCGGTAATTCAGCTTTTGCGTAAGATAATTAGTCCGTCTTAGTTTGGGATTAGCATAGTTTTAAGGTTACAGTGGAACACCAGATTTTTTCATAGTCTCCTTGATCTATATTCAACCATTCTACCTCTTCGGCAGAGTTTCATTGGGCAAAAACCGATTCGATCAAGACTTATACTAATTAGGGGAGGTGGCTTTGCAGGAATCGAAGTTTTAAGGCTGATTCAAAAAGTCTATTAAAATGATGTAGGTATAGTTACCACACTCGTGAGTTGAAATAGGGTCCTTCCTAGTTCCTCGAGATTCGATCCAAGATGGATATCTTTTTTGGACATGGGTATGTCTCTACGTTATGAAACTAAAATACATAGGCAGATCGTTAGGTGTGACTGGTCTCATATTGCTTATACTAGGAATAATATTTGCATTACAAAGCAGACGGATCGTCGGACCATCATCTTCCTTTATGTTTAGTAATCCTGATTGGACAGTGAATGGTTCCATTGTTATTGGCGTAGGGGTCTTTATTTTTGTACTTGGTATCATACTCTGGCGGATATCTTCTGAATAATTCAGGAGACGGCGTACGGGCTTTAATAGACAAGTGTTCACAGATAATGTGGCATATATGCATTAAACGGCATGGATATACTTTGGTTTCATAGATTTTGCGAAACTAGAGCGTAAATCGAACACATGACTTTCAGATAAACGAACCTAAGTCATGCGAGAGAGATAGATAAGGATGCGGCCCTAATGAGGCCGATGCTTTCAGTCGGATAGCCCTTTTGACATGAATAGAAAATTAAAAGAAATAACATTATCTATCACCAGACATGTTATGTACGGCATTATGAAACGTAGTTCTTTGAAAATTATGTTTCTCATGCACTCCTGTATTTTGTTAATCCTAATCTCACACAATCCTCTGATAGATCATCATGTTTTTGCAGAATCGCCTCCGTTTTCTCTTCAAGAAATCAATAGCGGTATACATAATGGTATTCGAGTAGATGGAATAACACATGCGCAGACGAAGCCTGACTATAAAGGTCCATTGGATAGCTCATCTGACATCCAAAGAGTCACTTACTTTAGTGATGGAAAGACTTTAAATGCAACTATGTGGCTAGGGGGGGGGAGTTAAGCAAAACCCATCTCTTTACGGAGCATCCGCGGCTGTTTATGGTGAACTGATAGATGCAGATAATAATCCTGCAACTGGGAAGTATGGGGTAGATTACCAACAGGAAATTCAATGGAGTAATAAGACGAACAGCTGGGATAGGCTGTTCGTTCAATATCCATCAGCTACTAATCTTCGAACTTTGGACACAGAAAAGAACTACAGTGGGTTTTTCCAAAATAATCAAAAGTACGTGTCGCTACCCCTCAATTTGAAGTCTATAACCTCCCCTGACAGATTTAGAGTACTGTATTATGCAATACTCATCAAGAACAATTCTAAAATACTGCTAGACCTGACCCCATGGATAGACGTTCCGCCATCACAATATACGTTCTCAACAACACCGGATCCAATATTAATCACCCAAGGACAACAAAAGGACATAGGAGTACAACTAAGATCAAGTAGTGGCATATCACCTAAGTTAGTTGATTTCACGCCAATCCAAAATTATTCAAGTATCAATGTGAAGTTCAATCCAGATAAACTAGATATTTCTTCTATTGGTGTTGCCCCAATACCTTTGAGATTAGAAGCATCAAGTAATGCACAGATCGGCAAATATACCATACCAATACTACTAAATATGTCTACAGGTTCAATTTTTCCCTCTAAATTCATCCAGCTTGGTCGTCTAAATGTCTCAATTCCTACTCAAGGATACCTGAGTGCTAAAGGCAATTTATCAATATCGGTGGTAGAACCTCCCAGTCTTGATCAACGGATAAAAGACTTCTGGAGTGTTTATGGGTCTCTAATTTCTTTTGCTGGAGCTGGTTTTGCGGGAGCAGCCTCGACATTTGTATTTGAATATGTAAAAAATCGTAAGAATAAATAGACGAAATCTAACTCCCATTATTCTTGTGCGTTGTAATCACAACCCTCTTGCTATTGATTTGAGGCAAATAATGCTTGGTATCCTACTTTTAGGTATGAGCAATGTGAGCATAGCAACAAAGATTAAATCCAGTCTCTATTCCTACCTATCATCTGCACAACTATCAATGATTTCTGGCTTCATTATAGCTGTGCAACATAGAGCAAAGCAAATTAGAGTGAACTCACTAGTGGTATTTGTATTCTTAGTCCATCTTCTATTGTATGGCATTTTTGGTTGTGTAGTCTCAACATTCGGACAAACAGAAGTTGGTATCACAACATTTTCTGCTCATGGAGCTATGAGTTCATTTACTATGCTAAATCCTTTAAATAAGTTCATATTGTCAGGCGATTGGATTTTACACGTCGCAAGTGGCAGGGTAACAGAATTTAATGTAAATATGACTGCGATACTTAGCAACGGAACACATTTTCATACCCACGAGATAACGAACTTCCATCAGGCTACTAACGAAAGCCCAGTTCACCTTGGATTAAATAATACTGTTCTCATTAAGGGATCTTCCGATGTGGGAGCAAATCATGTTATTACATGGCGCAATGTTCCAACCGTGATCTCTATAAGCAATGGTAAATTATTGGTTATCATGCTTGATGACAAAGCAACACAACACCACTTTGCCGCACAGCCTATCTATGGATTCGTTAAGGAGCTTGCAACTAGTATTTCCAATGGATGATCTGGTACATACGCAATTTGGGCAAGTATCAATTTATATCGGATGACAACTACGAGATTGTTGTGATAGGGCCACTATTTGGGAACAGACGAAGCAAAATGTCTGTAACATTTTTACTTGAACAATTTATACTGAATGAGCAATCTGATGTTGATTTACATTTGGCTGTTTTAGTAATTTCTGGAATCGGGTTATGATAATAAAGGAATGCATAACACTGACTCTAGCAGCCTTATTTGTAGTGTTAATGGCGGGTGCTATTGAGAAACCTGTACCTGCCTTGCATGCTCAAAACATGACGAAATGCGTGAATGTGCCAACTGCTAATATGATGTTTCGTTTGACATGCCCTGGCAACAATGCAACTAGCACTAACAATGTCACACACCATATACAAAACGCTCCCAATGGTACAATCCTTCTTCAATAATATGCCACAACACGCTTGGAGGTAAGGTATGCTGCTGATAAGGGTGTAAAAATCAGAGGAAGGAACTTGCACCCGCTTTTATTAAAGATATTGTATTCTAGGATTTTGATGCACTTGATATGATAATTCTTATTAATTCATATTATAACTAAAATTTAATGTGCAACAATTGGAACAGATATGACTTTTCTTGCACGACTAACCCCTGTGATGGAACAGAAAAAGCCGGCGATTCATCATTTTCTCACACGTTAATATAACGATACTTGAATTACAAGATCCTATACTTGTGTTCTGAGGACGACGAAATACAAGTAAAAAGCGAAGAAGAAGATGTTAGCTCTTTGTTACATTGAAAAAACCCTGCCAGCCAAGACGGGTAAACTCGTTTTTGTGTGCATGGAACATGAAGTCGCCTGGGTACTGGTAGCTGAACTCGATTATGCCTCTATCTCCTTGCATGAGTGAGACGATGTCCGTGTACATCGTCGGTTTGTCAGAAGTGCCGGTGGGGATGTAGTAGAACATCTCGCCGTGCAGATGGAAATTGTTTACCGGGTCGTATTCAAGCATGTTCTCCAAGTATATCCTCACATGCTGGCCTACTTTCAGCTGAATCTCGTCTTTTCCAGTGTATCCAAATGCCATGCCATTAACAGCATAGACTTGATTACTAGGAGTCTGATCATTTAATATCTTGTTTCTTGAAGTAGCGTTATTCATGTCGGCTGGAGTTGGTGGTCCTTCTTCTGTTGGATTTGTTTGATTGGCTTTGTTGAAACTGTATCCGTTCATCACCATGACCATCTCAGTTGCGTGCGGTCTTTTTTCAGCGTAGGGTTGATCTATAATCATCATTCCATACAACCCTCTGTTTATGTGCTCTTCAACAGGGGCCATATGGCAGTGATATGGATACACGCCGTAGGGCTGTGCTATAAAGGCATGTGTGAACTCAGAGCCGGGCCATATCATTCCAGCCAATCCCATTACTCCGTCCATAGCTCCGCTGTGAATAGAATGTACATGCCACGAATGGGGATGCAAACTATTCTTGCTGTTTATTACTGTCACTCGAACGTGGTCGCCCTGTGTCATCCTTAGTGTTGGTCCTGGAATTGTCCCATTGAAAGTCCAAGCCGGGAATTGCAGCCGATCTCTTGTAATCGACATATTGTGCCCCATACCGTGGTTGTCATCGACTATCAACGTAAATTGCCTTAGGGTTGTACCATTGTTAAAGATGGTAACATGACCACACGCAAAATGAGTCAAATAAGTTTTCCATGTTGTAGGGGTGCGCTGATCACTTGCACAAGTCTTTTCTTTATCGTACTGGACCACCTGTTGCTTGTATGTTGTGGATGTTTGTGATGGAAATAGAAATGTCGTTGCGCCATAAACGGAAAACGCTCCTTGAAGACTTCCAATAATGACTGTGGAGACTAACAACGTCGCAAACGCAAATGTTGATAAGATGATGAAATTATTATTTTTGTTTAACATCTCAGGGGTACTACATAAGCATCCATAGTATTAGATCCAAAGTTGGTGATGTGGTTAATGCTACAGTCTTGAATTGGTGACGAGTTGTATAGGAAGCAACAATCACATTTTTTGTGTAATTCTCATTGCGGAATTTTAGCTTCAATTGGAATATACTTACTCCATCTAACCGTATACTTAACGAGTTCACCTTGTTTGTACATAAGAAAACAGTACCTTTTAGATCTCTAAGGACCTTCTAAAACAATTCCGAGTTTATTTTTATCTTGAGGGTCCTAGTCATTTCCTTCGCTAGCGTATCGACGCACATCTTGATCATTGTGTAAAGTTGGATCCCTACGATCGTATTCCCAGATTAGCATACCGGCCAAATAGACTTAAAGAACATGGCACAGGTTCTTGAGTCCCGCTATGCGTTATTACTAATCAATATTCATAACGGTCGCTTTTACACTTACTTTATACTTGAGAGCATATGGATAAATTATTGTTAGCGATGGGCTCGACCATTATCATAGTTGCAGTCTAATAATTCGAATCAAATTGA
>CAKOFP010000299.1 GCA_933226995.1 Candidatus Nitrosopolaris rasttigaisensis
AGTTCATCGAGATAAACCTCGATCCCACAAAATGGAAATATCTTTCTCATTTTGACGCTGAAAGTATGTACCGTGTATACCATTATACAGAAAAAGTCGGTGAAGAGCAATAAAGGGTAATTGTGGTTAATTGCCGTTAACTGTTAACTGATCAGAATACGACTAGGCCGCAATTATCCAATCCCAAAACCCTCTACCTCCTCCTAAACACCAAAATGATGTCGATATTAAGGCTAAATTGGACAGCTAACCACATTCTTGGCACTGCAAGACTATTCCTTTACAGAACGTGCTAATATGTTGAACTCTTTTGAGCGGCAGTTTTTACATATCAGACAGCTTCTCACTTCACTTCACTTCATTTCATTTCATTTCATTTCAGTTCATTTCAGTTCATTTCATTCCTGATAATTGTCCTTTACTAAAAAAATTTATTTGAAGGCATACTATAGTTCTGGCTAGCCTCATAATAAAGTAGGGTAGAGAATCATGGTTCTATAGACTATAGAATAGAAGAGAGGAGTAGACTATAGAATAGAGGATGCAGCATGCAGCAAATTTGTTGATTTTAAAGGTTGTTTAGTAGATAGGATATTATCATTATGTCTAATCTATCAATAAATCATACCGAATACCGAAAGAAATTTTTTGAACTAGAAGTCAATAAAATCTGCTCTTACCCAGCCGCAAAGTTAAGAGATACATGTAATCACATGCCACTTCATTGCTGCAAATGTCGTACGCTCTTTGGATATGACGGCGCAGCAATTGGCTTATAACTGGCTCTCAGATGCAACCGGTAGAACTTAACTATTGGGGTGACTGGTGCGGTTCGCATTAGAATATGTACATTAAAGTAATGTAAAACTGACATTTCAATAAGATAAGATAAGAATGCCTATTGCAGATAATCAAGGGAGATTTGCAACTTCTCAACTTTCCTTACGTATTCATTTTAGATTAATATGAATGGCACTCAACCTTGTGCGTGTATAAATACTTCCATGCACTAAACGTATTGTCACATTTCTCGCAGGAATATTTCAAGGGTTTTACAGTATGTGACGGAATTTTAATTAAATATTGGCCATAGCTATTGTTTACGTTGTAGCGTACTAGTCGTCTTGGTATTGTTTTCAAGTGGTATGATAAAAGGTTAAGCGGCTATAAGGACGTATTGTATCCAAATTGTGACATACTGTATGATACATGTTCATATTTTAATCTAAACTTCAGTGAAGCGATTCGCTGATCGTTCACTTTTATCGGTTTCGTTCGATTATTGATTCAATTAATTCTGTTCATATGCCATACGGTAATGAAACATAAGACCATTATACTTATTGGACAATAATCATATATTAAAAGATCTCATCGAGGAATAAGAAGAATGATATTCAAGGAATAAGAAGAATGATGATCATTGCCACCAGTGTTCTGGTGAAAAGTAGAAGAAATGTGAAGATTACATTATGACGAACAATAGGAGAAGATTGTATATGTTCAAGGTTAATTGCTAATGACTCGAAGTTACATTTCATTCATTCCGATGTTTTCTTGTTAAGTTCATTTACAGTACCTCAGGTTGTTCTGCCTCTGGATGTTCAGAATCTATATGTGCTGCAAGAGATTGTAGGGTTAAGAAAGTAAGCCCACATATTTTACATATATAACCATCGGTCAGATTAGATGAAGGGTCTGAAGTAGACATATCTTCATTGTATTATATGGTAATGGTTGTATTTACTGGTTATGGTGGTATTGAAAAAATACGTTGTTACACTTTTTTGCATGTGTGTCGTTATAATGCAACATATTTTGTGATGGATAACTCAATCAGGGATATGCCTTTTCATAATCAAAACCTTCCATTCCACGAGATATAATGTGTCTTGAAGCTGCTTCTAACGAACTAAGCTAGGAAATCATCGGCATCGGGAATGTGAGAGCAACTTAAGGTCTGAACAGTATGTGTTTTTATCATGTAAATCATAATAATACATTTGACAATTATACTCTGCATGGTCGATTTATTGCCCAGATGCGTGAAATGTGGATCGCATGTAGCTGATTCGCAGGAGTTTGAGAAGTGAGGCCAAGGAAATGTTGGTTAATATGTTAACAGTGTTTGGATGTGTGACGATTGCTTCAGACATAAGGTTTTGGCATGGTAAGCTTCGCTACTGTATCACTGAAGACTCCACGGGCCTGTTGAAGCAGATATCACTTCGTATTTTTTGCACATCTTCATCACAATTTGTATGCTTGAGTTTACTCAAGACAGGCCCGTCTAAGGGAAATACAAATAACTGCAAATAGCTTCTTTAGAATAGGGAGACATACACATACACATTGTCCGAACAGATTCTTTCTGACTTATGCAAACAAATACTAGATATAGACGAGTTCATCAGGTTCGCAGGCATAGCAAACAAGATGGGTAATCTAGAAGCAACAACATATAGACAGGGCTTAGTTCCGTTGATGACAAAGGATGAGACTTCACAATATGCCATACAAGCCGTTCTTCGTGCTGCAACCCGGCAAGACTTTGAAACAAATACAGGTAGATTACAGTATTCGATAGGGAAATACGAAAGGCTGATTCGTGCAACAGTACCAATTTTACTCAGTAGCAATAGTGATTATGAAAGCAAATTCTATCTACTATTGTCCTTCGATGTAGGTTCGGATGCTAAATCTATTATTGAAAACAAAGTAATACCATACATAGAAAGGAACAAGGAAATTTTTAATGTTTAGTATTTTTGGTCATCCACACCTGTAAATTGAGATAATTTTGAACGGCTGTTGGAAAAGCTCTGGAAAAAGAGGCCGGACTTCGATTCGGAGGTGTAACTGGATTAGTTAGAACAAGTACAAATCCCCCTTTTATTTATAGGGAGTATTGTAGTCATTATAAAATTAATTATGCAGAATAATAGCTTTGAATATGAGTATCTAGAGAGCTTAAAGTCGCTTGCTGACAACAAGAAGATTACACAAAATCAATTAGATCATTTCATAAGAAGAGGAATTCAGAGTATATCTCCAACCAACGACTTTGACTTAGAATCCCTCGGAAAAATGCTGCCAAGAATCGTGATAGGCGCATCCGATGATTATATTAATAGAATGAAAGTTCCTTACC
>CAKOFP010000300.1 GCA_933226995.1 Candidatus Nitrosopolaris rasttigaisensis
GAACGGCCGATTTGAAAAAATCTACGGACGTTCGCGTCAGAACTTTTGGCGACATGGGAATCAATAACTAGATAGGATGTCAGAAATTAAGTTACAACACATCCTAACTATGACCGAGCTCCTCCTGTTAGGCGCCAAGTACAGGTTTGTCGAATTGACTACGACTGATTTAGGTAAGAATATAATGAAATCACAACAAGCAGCCTCTAAACACCTGCAGGAGTTAGATGCTGAAGGATATATAGACAGGGTCAGAAAGGGTCAGAAATTTAGAGTAAAATTGACAGATAAAGGATATTCAGCGATCGAAAGATTGTTTTCAACTCTGAAAACTGCTATTGAAGCGACCCCCCCTACTACGATTAGCTTTGAAGGAAGAGTCGTTTCAGGAATGGGCGAAGGTGCATATTATATGTCCTTGGGAGGATATCGTAAGCAATTCTATGAAAAACTAGGGTACGAACCATATCCTGGCACATTAAATGTGAAACTTGTTGACAAAATCTTCAGAGACGCCCGACGTGAAATCGACAAGTATCCTTCGATTTTTATTGATGGGTTCAGTGACACTAAGAGAACGTATGGATGGGCAAAATGCTATCTTGCTCATATCAATGACGGAGCAATCAGGAATGCGGCCGTTTTAGTACTGGAACGCACTCACTATGATGAAAGTATGCTCGAGATTATAGCACCTGTTTCGATAAAGGATACGGTTGGGATCCATAATGGAGATAAAATCAAGATAAAAATGTTAGTCTAGCCTTCTGAGTGAACAATTCGATTATAACATTGCCATCAGGCAATCTTAAATCCTATAGAATGATTCGCCAAGATAATCCTTTAGGTCGGAGCTTTTTGTGCCCGGTACTGGAGTGTTAAGCCTTACAACCCTAACGTTCAAGTTTCTTTTCTGACAATTTTCTGCGATATCCTTTTCACTATGAGCTTGGTCGTAACCGAGAGCAATGACGTCTGGCTTGATGTGTTCAACGGTCTCATATAACGTGCCCTCCTGCCCCAAAATAGCCAAGTCCACAAGACGCAATGAAGATACAAGTTCCGCGCGAAGCTGTTCTTCATGGTAGATTCTCCGGTCTTTCTTTATCATTGCCGCGGTGGAGATTCTCGCAATAACGACGATGAGAACATCACCTTGCGCCTTTGCTGCTTTCAGCGTGTGTACGTGCCCCGGGTGTATTAAATCAAAAACTCCGCCAACCAAGACTACCTTAAATGCATCTCTGCCTAGGAAAGTTAATTTGGACTTGTCATTTTTTTCGACAAACTCCAGGTCTATTAGTTTTTGGATTTTTTCATCATAGATCTCTCGGGGCAAAGGCAAGCGAGAATTGAGCCGGTCTAGCGCAGCAACACGCGGGTCCAAACTGCTTAGGTAGAATGAGCCAAGAATTGCTTTGTCTAATGGATCCATTATCTCTTATGTCCTTATTCAATGTTATATATTGGCTAGTTCTCATGCGTGGCTTTGTATTGCAGCGTTGCGGAAAACAGAGCGTATGTCTTACTTCGATCGCGAGATGAGCAAGAAAACATTGATAGAGTCAGCGATACCTTGACCAATAAAATAATTTCACATTTCAGATCTACCTGTTCATCTGAACAAACACTTCTAAAATAAAATTCATCGCGTGTCCCAGAACAAAGACCTAATGTTGAAATTAAAAACGTGTACATTATTAGAAATATTAGACCCGTAATCGCGATGATGCCGAAAAGAGTACAGCATTTTATTAAATTGCAGGCCATGGCCCTGCCTACAGCACAGGAGTTGATCACATTGATCTCTACAGGGCAAGCAAAAGACGTGGGCAGTTTCCACCACGCAACAGAATCTAGCCGCACTTAAGAGCATCGTCTTTATTAGCAATTTTGCGTTGCTGCTACTAAGGGTATATATCTGCCAGACTGCCTCTCCCTGGGTAACAACCAATGTCGGACAATGATGTGGAACAAGCTTCTCCAGAACAGAACAATAATGCTGAACGGAGAAAAAAATTGAAAGCAGTGGCTCTATTATCTGGAGGTTTGGATAGCAGCTTAGCAGTCAGAATAATGTTAGAACAGGGGGTTGAAGTCGAAGCTGTAGCGATTAAAACTCCATTTTGCGATTTTGATTGTGGTAAAGGATGTGGGCACAAGGTAAAGGAAGTTGCTAGCGATCTCGAAATTCCTCTAAAGACGATTTATTTTGGTGAAGAGTATCTGAGAATGCTTAAGCGGCCCAAGTTCGGATTTGGCTCTGGAATGAACCCTTGCATTGATTGTAGAAGCATGATGTACAACGCCGCCAAGGAACACCTGAAGAAAATTGATGCAGATTTCATTGTTACAGGGGAAGTACTTTACCAGAGACCTATGAGCCAGAACAATAGGGCATTGGATATAATTGAAAAAGAGACAGATACTCAAGGGAAGGTGTTAAGACCGCTCTCGGCGAAATCTTTACCTATGACAGATATAGAAAAGGACGGCTCAGTCAAACGAGAAAACCTTTGTAACATCGTAGGGAGGTCCCGTAAAGGTCAACTAGCCCTGGCTAGGAAATTTGGCATAGACGACCCTCCAAATGCCGCAGGCGGATGTCTGTTAACAGATCCTCAGTTTTCTAAGAGAATTAGAGATTTGATGCAATATTTAGATGATCCAGAAAAGGTTCCCAGTATCAACGATGTAGAACTATTAAAGGTTGGCAGACACTTCAGATTATCAAAAGCGGCAAAGCTGATCGTGGGTAGGGATCAGAACGAGAACTACATAATGAGCTCTTTGGTGATTAACGACGACATTGTAATCGAAGCAGAGGAATTTCCTGGGCCAACTTGCATTCTGCGAAGCAACAACTACGAGGACTCGTTGGTGGAAAAAGCTTCACAAATAGTTTTGCGTTATTCCGATTCTCCCTGTGGACATGACTCAAAAGTAAGAGTCAAGTACCATGGCCAAGTCAACGTTATTTCGGCATATCCAATCGGTAACGGAGAGCTAGAAAGTCTACGAATCTAAATCAACCACTCAGTAAATCACTTTTGACCACCATGACTATTTGCAGATTGCGTCGAGTTCTCTTCTGAGAACAAGAGTAGATACATTAATGCAAACTCATAACACGCCCATCTATTTAAAAGCAATAACTCTTAGAGATATGAGCGATATTCCAGGTATAAAAGATGATGCAAAAAAGCACATGATTCTCATTTTGCGAGTCACCCCTTTGGCGCAGAAAGACGTTGTAGAACTGCGCAAGGCAATTGAAGATCTTTACAAATACGTCCAGTCAGTTGGTGGAGATATTGCTAGATTGGGAGAAGAGCGTGTAGTTATAACCCCTCCAAGCGTCAGAATATGGCGTGGTACTTACGATTTGAAGTAATCGCACATCGAACCTCGTACCAATTAGATTTTAATTGAGATAATCAAGTACCTCTCGAAGTCAATTTCCCCTATCTCAACTATCTATTCAGTATTTGGACTTCACATCAACTTAATTGCTTCTTGGACCATTGGGTGTTGAGTAGGTATCTTGAACATTTTGTTCAAAGAGCTTGCCAGATTCTGTACACTTGCTCGTTCACCATGATTGACCAGGATCCTCCGGAGCTTGGGTTTAAGTCTATTAATGTAAGCAACCGATTGATTGTAATCGCTATGACTGCTAAATCCTTCGACTTTCTGCACTTGGCAATTGATTGTGATAGTCTGGCCGCATACGGAAATTTCTCGTCCCCCTTCTTGTATATACCGGCCTGGTGTACCAGCCGCTTGATACGATGTCAAAATTAATTTATTCCGTGGATCTTCCGAGATTTGTCTGAGATATTCTACCGATGGTCCACCAATTAACATTGAAGATGGTGAAAAGATTATGGCCGGTCCGTTATCAAGCCTTGCAGATTCTACAACATTAAATTCCTCTTCATGAAAAGGTGCCTCTTCGGTATCTAGTACTCTATGGTTCATTTCTCTCGAAAGATACTCGGGAAAAACTTCGTGGATAGAGCTGGCTTCTAAAATGATCTTTTCTATTAGCATCTTTGTTTTGTCGATTTTACCTGCCTTCATGTAAATATGAATAACCAACATAAGTTCTTGCGCTAAGCCCACGGAGGGCACAGGAAGCAAAATCTTGCCCCCTTCTGAAATGGTATCTTTGATGCCATCTATAAGACATTTATTTGACTGTTCGCGCTGTGGGAATATGTTCTGTTTATCGCCGTATGTGCTCTCGATAATTATTGTTTCAACCCTCGGAAAATTCCATATTGCATTTTCTAGCGAGTATGTCTTACCAAATTTTAAATCGCCAGTATAAAGAAGGTTGTGATCTCCGTTTCCAATGTGTAGATGAATTAACGCGGATCCTATGATATGACCGGCGTTGCTCAACATGAGTTTTACATCAGGGGAAATATCTGTAACGATTCCGAAGGAAAGAGGAATGGTATGCACAACCACTTGCTCGATGTCTCTAAGCGAATACAGGGCGGCCGAACCGATATTCTTTAAGTATTCCGACTGCAGCAAATACATTAGAGGCAAGGTAGGTTCCGAGCAGTATACCGGTCCAGCGAATCCGAATTTAAATAATGCAGGCAAGAAGCCCGTATGATCAAGGTGTGCATGACTTAAAACAATAGCGTCAAGTTCGTTCAAATCAAAGCCTGTTATGTCAAATCTAGGAAAACTTCTAATTGACTCCTTACTGGAAATATTTATGCCGCAATCAAGTAAAATCTTGCTTTCATGAGTCGACAGAATGATTGCTGACCTCCCGACCTCGCCAAATCCTCCTAAAGTGATTAAACTTGCTTCCACAATTTCATCTAGCTTAACCCTAAAAATTTTCTCACCTACTTCTTTGTAAAAGCGAACTCGTTGAGTAACCGTGTCTTGCAGTATTTTATTAATTTCCTCTATTGTTGAGATCGTATGCGGCGCCTTTCTGATATCTACCTTCCACCCTGTTTTTTCCGCTAGCTCAATGTTAAAATGATCATCATTAGCTTTGGATATTAACGACGGTCTCTCTGCAAATATCACGGCCTCGCCCAAAGCTGGGTCAAAGAAGATATTGGCTACACCCATCTCGGTCGGGAGTGTCTTCTCTATTAGTTCAGATGCCTCGTGCTCAGGTATTCGTAAGGATTCGTCGATACGAATCACTATTCTTTTTTTTATGGTGTTGACCATATTAGAGACCACCTGAGCATTTTTCAACAAATAGCCGGGATTCTTGGAATATAGAGCTATACGTGGCCCCTCGTACTCTATTTTTGTTAGTTCAGCCTCGCTTGGCAGGTTTTGGAGTATAGCAGCCATAATATTATGACCTGCGAATTCTTGGTCGGGCTGTTTACGTTGCATTTGATCTTAATCACTATCTTTATATTTTTTCGAAAACATTAATCGAAACTAATGCAGCACTATTACATTCCATCATTCAACAATCCCATTTAAAGAGTGTTTCGGCAGGTAATCCATGGCGTGCTCCATAATAGAAATGAAATTGCTGAAGTACCAATTTTAACACTAAAGTTGAAATACTAAGTGCATTTATAGTACGCCACTGAGATAGCTTGGAAGACAGAGACTCACATACTAGTGAACAACGAGGTAGCTACGGTGGCAGCGGTGGCGGTTACAGGGGCGAAAGAGGATATGGCGGAGGTTACGGAGGAAGGAGTGGCGGAGGGTTTGGAGGGACCAGACCATTCAGACCAGCCCCAGTAAAAGTTGGTGAAGAGTTCGAGGTGAAGATTGAATCGATGAGTAAAAGAGGCGACGCAGGTGTGGCGAAAGTGGAAGGGCTGGTCATATTTGTTGCAGGCACAAACGTAGGGGACACTGCAAAGATAAGGATTACAAAAGTGGGCAGAGGATATGCGACGGCAGAGATTGCTGCAACTTCAGATACAACATCGCAGATAGCAAGCGAGCCTTCAGCTGAGGATACTTCTTCTGGAGCCACAACAGAAGACCACGAAGAAAATAAGGATATAGCCGCACATGAGGAAGATGCCGAAGAAAAGCTGTAGAGGTGTTGAATTGTCGCAGAAACTTGAGGAATTCAGAATCACGTCCTGATCTGAGTTATACTTAATTTTTTATAAAGCAAAATCTTGAATATCGTACATATTCCTGAGGCTGTACTTTTCGGCTGTACGATTATATATTTAGAGACGATACTTTCCCACATTCGTAGAGGAAACGTCTTATTCATGCAAACAAGATTAAATATATCTCATACTTAACGTGGTTGCCATGGCGTCAGCGCCTACTCACTTAATGGAACTACCCAGAAAAATATTGATAGGCGATGGTGTCATTTCTAGTCTTGGTGCGTTCATTAGAGATATCGGCTATTCGGCATCAAAAGTCGCCTTTGTAACAGGGAACACCGTAAAAAGGAGAGCAAGTGCAGACTGTAAGTCGTCATTTCGATCAATGTCAATAAATGACGCTTGGTATGTTGTAGTCGATTCGTCCATCGCTTCTGTTAACAAGTTAAAAAAGTCACTTGCAAAGGACATCCCGGATATCATTATAGGATTTGGAGGAGGACGGTCCGTTGACGTAGCTAAAATGACCGCGTTTCAGCTAAACAAACCATTCATCAGTGTACCTACATCAGCTTCGCATGATGGGATTTCTAGCCCATTTGTTTCTATAAGGGGCTCCAAAAAACCGTATTCAGTAAAAGCAAACACCCCACTTGGAGTTTTAGCCGACACTACATTGCTTGCCGAAGCACCGATCCGTTTGATGGCAAGCGGGTGTGGGGACCTCGTCGCGAAGATTACGGCGATCAAGGATTGGGAACTTGCCCGAGATGAGAATAGTGAATACTTTGGAAGCTATGCAGCCAACCTTGCATATATGAGTGCAAAAATTATATTGAATGAATCGAAAAGGTTACGGGTCAGGAGTAGATCCGGAATTCGTATTGTTGTGGAGGCTCTCATCAGCGCTGGGGTTGCAGCTTGTATAGCAGGAAGCAGTAGGCCTTGCTCAGGTGCGGAACATCTTTTCAGTCATGCCGTAGAATACATCGTTGGTCAGAATTACGGACTTCACGGTGAACGAGTCGGCCTTGGTACTATCATGATGGCTAAACTTCATAGCGTTGATTGGGAGATTATTGTAGAAACGTTGGAACGAGTCGGCGCTCCGACAAAAGCAAAACAGATAGGATTGAATGAAGAGCAACTAGTTCTCTCCTTGCTAGCGGCTCAATCGTTAAGACCTGACAGGTATACAATTCTCAGTAAAGTCAATTTAAACAAAAGTTCGGCATTTGAACTTGCTAGATCGGTCAAGGTTATTTAAGATGTGGCAAAATCCCTGATGCATACCCTCCCTCACTTTTCTTACTCACTTCTAGACACTTCCATTGCCCCAACTTCTTTGTTAGAGCGAACGTCGTCTTCTGACACTTCTTTAGACTCCGTCGAATTGGTCGCTTTGTAAGTTTCTAAGAATTTAACGTTGGTGATGCTAGCAACATATTTGAAGATATCACTGGCTATCCCACGCTTGATAACTTGTAGTCCTTCGGTCAGAAAAGTTTCTTCTGGGAGCTGGACAGTTAAATCTGATCCTTCAATAATAAATTTTATTTTTTCATCGTCAAGCGGCAGTCTTCTTTTCATCAATGAGAGCACTTTGTCATTATCACTTTCTAGTTTCTTTATTATGCTCACCTTATACGTTAAGGTCCGACCTGCCAATCTGTGATTGAAATCGACCTGAACTCTTCCTGATCCTACGAATCTGACAATACCTGTGCGTTCATCAATTTCCACCTCATCACCTATTTTAACTTCGTCGGCTTTGTCTCCTAGTTTCCTCTGAGCCACCATTCTCACCTTGTTCGGAATCCTTTCTCCAAATCCTTTGTCCGGAGAGACATCTACATCGAGTTTATCGCCACTATTTGCGTCTGCCAAAGCTTCGTCTAAACCCTTTAAAACCCAGCCTTCACCGACAGAGACAAGTCTCGGTCCATATTTGCGCGTCGGATCGTACAGGTCTGAATTTTTGGCGTCTTCCTCAATGGTGGTTTCAAAAATTTTCTTAGTATCTTTAATGTTAGCTGTATAATCTATCAATATAAGGGAGCCCTTCTCTAAAGTCATGAAATTTGACATCCGATTTACCTTATATTAAGCTTCATGGAAACGAGGGTACCAATAAGGTTAGATAGCACTTTCAAGTCTTTTTAGCGCAATTGAACCTGCATCTGGGCTCACCTTTAATCCCAAAACGTTCATGACGGATGCGATAGAGGACAAGGTTCTCATCACATGATACTTACTAACCTCACCCATTGATCCGATTCGGAACACTTTACCCTTGAGGTCGCCAAAGCCGCCGGCAATAAGAATCCTAAATTGTTGTGAAAGTAATCCTCTAAATTTCTTGTCATCCATTCCCGGTATATAGTTGATAGCAATTACTACATTACTCCTAGCATCTTGCCTCGCAAAAGGTGATAGGCCCATCGCATCCAGACCTGCGTAAAACGCATCTGCGCAGGCTTTGTGACGCGCAATTCTTTTGTCCAATCCTTCCTCAAGAACCATGTCGAGTGCTTCACTGAAAGCATTGAACAGTGGCAACGCAGGAGTGAACGGGGTTTCAAAATTTTCTTCGTAATACTTGAAGTATCTTTTTAAGTTGAGGTATTGTGTTGGAGGGGGGTTCGCTTGCATATGTTTTTTCGCCCTCGAGCTAATCGACATTGGAGATACTCCTGGTGGCGCTGCCAACGCCTTCTGGGAAGCTGTTACACAAATATCGATATTCCATTTGTCAACCGGTAACTCGTCGCCACCGAGAATTGAAACTGCGTCTGCAATGAAAAAGGCACCCCTATCGGAACACAATTGACTTAACTTGTCCATATATCGCAAGGTTGTTCCGGTGGACGTCTCGTTGTAAACTGCATACACGGCTTTAATATCCTTGTTGCGATCAAAAGCATCCTCGATTTCTGAATACTGGGGATTCTGACCGAATGGTGCAGTGACTCTTATCGCATGACCGCCCCAGCTGTCGATCAGGTCTGCTAGACGCGTTCCGAATTCGCCGTTAACAGGAATTATCGCTTTGTCATTTTTTCTGATCATATTGATAACAGATGCCTCTACTGCGCCTGTACCTGATGTGGTCAACAAAACGATATCATTCTGTGTTTGGAATACCCTTTGCGTCTTCTCAACAATGGTCTTGTAAAGACGACGAAAATCATCACTTCTATGATTGATAATATGTGTGAGCATAGCGTTCATGACTCGATCAGGTACGTTGGTAGGACCAGGAAGCATAACTAGGTATTCCATGTTGGATAAATGACCGAATTACCTTCCGATATTTAAAATTACATCGACTGTCTGTGTACTAGAGTCATCGACGCTACGCAACATTGTTAGCCATAATGATCCTAGTCCATTTGAGTATTGATTCGTAGCAGATATTACGCCGATCTGCTCTTACAAGTGCAATAAGATCATAAGCCTGTCCGATCATAATATGTGAGAATGAACGTTCGTCGCTCAAGAATAATGCAAATTGCATCTTCAAAGGGGTTCAATGCTGTAGCTGCATTTCAGCCCGAAAATGTATTCTATCTTACCAATTTTTGGGGCGAGGCGATTGCTATTTGCAGCAGTGATAGAACTTCGTTGGTAGTTCCTAAATTGGAGGCATCAAGAGCACAACAGGATTCCAAAGACTGCGAAGTGATTCTCTCGGACAGAGGATTTCAAATAATTGACACATTTATCAATGCCATAAACGGGAAAGTGGTTTGTGCAGACTATGCGGACTACCCTACCGTTGAAGCAATCCAAACAAAGGTCTCTAAAAAACACTTTATTGTTAATGCAGATACATTACTTGAAGGACGGATGATCAAGGAGGAGAACGAAATTTATGCAATATCTAAGGCGGCCAAAGTCCTAGATGATTTATATGAAATATGCACGCACGAAATCAAAATTGGGTTATCAGAGCGTGATTTGCAGGCTAAGCTAATATTTGAAGCGATGCAAATGGGTGCCAATGCTGCATGTCTGAAATCAACGTTGAATCCTTTGATAATCGCGAGCGGTCCAAATGGAGCCCTGCCTCATGCACAGGTTTCCGATCGTAAATTCGTCGATGGCGACATGGTCGTAGTAGACCTGACTCTCCGAAATGCCTCGTATATAGCAGATGCGACTAGAACCTTTGCATTAGGTACAACGGCAGCTGAAACGAAAGAAGCATATGAACTAGTTAAACGGTCTCAACAACTAGGGATTAACTGCGCTGAGGAAGGCGTCGTTTGCGAGCGAGTAGATAAAGCATGCAGAGCAGTGATCAGTGATGGGGGATACGGAAGTCAGTTTATCCACTCAACGGGACATGGAATAGGTCTTGATGTCCATGAGCCTCCTTGGCTGAGGACTCCAAACCAACAGGTTTTGAAGAGAAACATGGCCATTACTATTGAACCCGGGATATATCTAAACGGTAAGTTTGGCATAAGGATCGAGGACAGCGTCATTGTAGATAATGGGCAGGCGAAGAACTTGAACGCTTTCACGAAAGATCTTCTCGTACTCTGCTGAAGCAGATGGGTTACATCTGCGTTTTGTTATGTTTAACTGACGATTCTAGCAAGTCGTCAAATCCAATTTGGGTACTAACGGACTCGAACGATTTATTGGCCTAAATGATGCATGTAGTAGTCTAACGAAAAACTGTGCCATTTCTTCCTACAATATGGATGCGATATTAAATTCCTTCGAGGGTCAAAACGTACACACACTCTCATATGCTATATCACCATGAAAATTATGAAGTTCAGATTCGATAGACATTCGGATCGAATATCAAGCCCCTTCAGACGGGCACGAGGTTTGAACAGAAATAAATCAGAAGTACATGCGAGAGTGTTTTTCATGAGTACGAGAAATTCGGTTAGGAGATTTGATCTGTAGTAGATGGCTCGAAATGCCGCGAATTTCATCTTGTATGATGATGCAGAGATTATTATCTGTTGGAATCTTTCTGTTCTTGGCATAGATTTGCAATTGTTTCAAGTATTTTTCTGGCTACCTGATATTTACTTTGCAACGGTAGATGAATAACTTTCTTCTGTCTATCTATTATAAAAACTTCGTTCTCGTCGGAACCGGATCCACAACCTTTCCTACCTAAATCATTCGCGATTGCTAAGTCTCCATCGCACTCTTGCAATTTCTGAAATGCCTTGTTAATCAAGTACGAATCTGAGACATCGTGTTCCGCTTTGAACGCGACTAAAAATAGTTTATTATTTCTGCTGGTAGGCTTAATTC
>CAKOFP010000301.1 GCA_933226995.1 Candidatus Nitrosopolaris rasttigaisensis
AGCCATCTATATATTAATAAACATATCAGCATTAACTGTTCTGCCTACACACTTCGTTGACATTGATTCTAATATGACTCTAACATGATTTGTTGATATTCAACTCAGCACGCAGTATCTACACACATATACAAGACAGGTATGGAATGCTACAGCAGATCTCGCAATGTAGTCTTCCCAGTACGAAAAATCATGCAGTTGTCTACCACTGCTTACTGTTTGCATACAAAATTCGCGAACGAACTACAGATCCGCGATCAGCTCGAGATAAAATAACGGATTGGGTGCGAATTCAGGGTTTTCGAGGACACTTGTTAGAAGTACATCAACCTGGATTCAAAAGGCCAATCCGCGGTCTAATTAGCGAACGAGCATAAGACGTTCGCGAACTGTTTTGCATTGGTCAAGCAAGTCCACTTAACAGGACCATGGAAAGGTTTGTGCCGGTAATATCATAATTTGACGTCAGTTTTACATACATAAAATTCAAAGGTGGGCCGCGCTCCTGTTTGAATAACCATACGTTTCCGCTAAACCAGTTGTATCATTACTTCTTGATTTGAACGGAACCGAATGTAACAAACCAGATATGTGCTGGGTGACAATAGTTTTTGTTGTATGGTTTAGCTATATTAGCAGATAAAAAATGACAAATTGTGCCGTATTTTTAATATTCTATAAGTAGAAGCCTATAGCCTAAGGAGATTTTTTATGTTTATTAGTCAGACATATAATATAGTATCTAATTGTGGAGCTGACCCTTGTCACCAATACCTAGTGAAAAGATAGGCAAACATGGTGTCGTTTTGGATGATATTGATACTAGTGGTAATGAAAATCCTGAAGATTTGAATCAATTCAATCCTCTCATCGAGCCCTTGCCACGGTGGTACGGGTTTTACAGACGAATCAGGTTAGTTCCCTGGTGGTTTCGTTATAACCGTGGAATTACTGAGCAGGCTGGTCTTAGGGACAATATATGTAGGTTGTCTACAAGCATGGGGCTAGATGGTAAATTAGTAAGCAAAATAATTAGACATGCTGTGACAGAATTTTCAAAACATGGGCTCGGAATAGATTATTATGGTTATCACAATATCGATCATGAGCTTGAGGTCGCCTACTTTACTTTGTTGGCAGCCGATGGGCAGAAGAGACAAGAGTATAGATTTAGTCAAAAAGATCTCATCACTCTGTTCATAGCTGCCCTTTTTCATGACTATGATCCCTTGAAACGATTCGATAAACCACATGAGGATTCTGTTGAAAGGTTCATAAGAAATGACGGCAAAATAAAACGCTGGATAGATGATTTTGAAGTAAGCATAGATATTATAATTGCGTTAATATACCGCACTGCCTATCCCTTTAAAGGTATTATAGCGGAGCATGCAAGCAAGAGAATCCAACAGTTATTTACAACAGCTGGGATTCCGGAGAATGATGTTACGGTGCGAGAACACTACGGAGATCTAGGATGGTTTCTTTCCATTTCAGACCGTATTGCAGGCTATAGCCTTGGTAATTTTGAACACTCTAGAGAACTTGCACGACGCAATGTACACTCTTTAGGATGGCATCCGTCACTGATAAATGAAGAATCGGTCAAGTATTTTAGTGCATTAAAAGAGGAGAAAGAGATGGTTGAGCGTGTTTTACATGGCATCCCAAATGAATACAAAAAAAATTTTTTTAACAATGTAGAGGCTTTCAAGGAAAGTTGGGAAGAGGAGATTAACATAAGAAATTCAATCAGAAGAAAGGAACTGAGTCTCATATCAGTAGTAGAAAAAATTGAAGACAACCTTGATTCATATATCACACCATCTATACTGAGTATATACAAAGAATTACCTGCTCCAATACATCTAAACGCAGAGAAATTTATGAGGTCACTTTCTGACAGCCATACAATCCTAATTACCTTGAGAATCGAAGATGAAGAAGCGAAAATAGCTGGTTATGTGAAGGGCGGACCATTGGAGAATTACAAGCTTCGATCTGGTACACGCGATGAGAATTGGGGGAAAAAGAATACTGCACATATGGAATGGATCAGCATTAAGCCTGGGTATTGGGGAGAGACTGGCGGTCACCTTCTTAGGTTACATTTCCTTAAAGAGGCAAGGCGTCGAGGTTACACATTTGTAACTAGTTATGTTCATCGTAACGTGATCGACAGCAGAATAAACAGAGGTGAACGTATAATGATTGTACAAAAATATAATCCAGACAGACTAGATTACTATAGAGCTGATCTGAGCAGTTTAGTTATTCAGTACCCTGATCAGAGCTGACACATTGATAAGATTACAACAATTGATCTTGGTATTATTGTCTTGCAATCTTGATTGTGTCTAGTTTATGATTGAGTGCTGAACTAATTTGCTGATACGTCTTCGCTATTTTTAAAATCACCACAGCTTGTAGATACACCTGAAATCAGAGTAGGTGTAACAAATATCAGGTTGTACGATAAGGATCACTCCGGACAGCGCTTTTCCTTTCGAACCTAATGAAGAGTTATTAGAAAGGATAGATGTTAACAAAATTATGTTAGCAAAATAGTTGTAGAAAAGTCCAAAAAATGATCTGGGTGGGTAGTAGAACGTGTTTTATTGTGGTAAAGCAGCCTCTAAGTTAAATAACATGCTATATCTAAAAAATGAGGGCATAATGTCAGAAAAGAGGGTAATAAAGATAATGATTTTGTTTTACAGCAGATTCGGAAACACTGCAAAAATGGCTGAAGAAATAGCGTACGGCGCTAAGGAAATATCAGGAATTAGCGTTGCCATGAGAAGAATCGCAGATGACGTTCCTATGGAAGTTGTATCCCAGAACCCAGCTTGGAGTAGAGTAGTCGAAGATCTAAATGATAGGTATCCTACAACACCAATCGAGAATCTAGTAAATGAACTGCCTCAGTATGCCGCGATAATTTTTGGTTCTCCTACTAGGTTTGGCAATATGGCAGCCCCCATGAAGGCATTGTGGGACGGAACTAGCAGTTTATGGCTGAATGGTTCTCTAGTAGGAAAAGTTGGTGCAGTTTTTACTAGTGCAGCATCTGTTCACGGCGGTCAAGAGAGTACTGCAATTTCCATGATGTTTCCTATGTTGCACCATGGCATGATAATAGTAGGTGTCCCATATTCTGTACCAGAACTTACAGAGAGCGGCAGCCCATATGGACCTAGCAGAATAGTAGGAATGCTTGCCAATAAAGAAATCGAAGAAGCAGATATCAAAGTGGCAAGAGCGTTGGGAAGAAGAGTCGCAGAGATAGCTGGGAAGCTTGTCTGACCCCATCTGGTGTTACTAAATCAGAAGGTTTGGTTTCATTGTAGTAGCAATACGCGAAATAAAAA
>CAKOFP010000302.1 GCA_933226995.1 Candidatus Nitrosopolaris rasttigaisensis
AAAGGTGTTAGGGAAATATTTAGAAGAGCAAGACAAGCCTCTCCATGTGTAATATTCTTTGACGAAATAGATTCTATTGCTCCTACTAGAGGAGGAGGAATGGAAGGCGGAGGCGGACATTCAAGTGCAGAAAGAATGGTATCTCAGTTGCTGACTGAGATGGACGGCATACAGGAGATTCATGAAGTCGTTGTCCTCGCTGCAACTAATAGAATTGATATGATTGATACGGCCTTATTAAGACCAGGACGGTTTGACAAGATAGTATATGTACCAAAGCCTAACGTAAAGACTAGGCAGAAAATTCTCGAAATACATACAAAAGGTAAACCTCTCAGTCGAGATGTGGATTTAATAACAATAGCAGAAGTGGCTGAGGGATTTAGTGGTGCGGATGTTTCAGCAGTTGCTAATACTGCAGTCTCTTTGGTACTGCATGAATACCTTGCAAAGTACTCTACACCGGAGGAAGCAGCAAAACATGCTTCAGAAGCACTTGTTTCAATGCAGCACTTTGAAGAAGCAGTCAAGAAGATAAGGATACAGAGAGAAATGAAACCTGGGGAGAAAATAACGTTGCCACAGTACGGATGATGTTAAAATATCCATCGTAGTAGAAAGCACATCTTTATCAAAGCAACTAGGCATTATACAACCAGTTATTAGGTTTCGCCAGAAATCGCGAAGGAATTAGTTGTAACGAAGACGGTCCAAAAATACTAAAAATAATCTAATCATAGTAGAACATGATTGAGGAGTATTATGATTCTGGTATCCCTCACCAAGAAACATCAAAGGAATAGCATCCATGGTGACTTTTCCTTTCACATATGCATCAACGCAATGAGCTGTCTCACCACCAACTATAAGAGGCCAACGTTTTTTAGAGAATCTTAAAATGGCTATCTCAGCTTTTCGTTCAAAATGAGAATCATCCTCAAATGCAAGCATTGCCATGAAGAATTTTTTTCTGGTAAAGTTGTTAGCACCGCAGTAGATGCTCAGCTTGTAATAAATATGATAGGACACAGTAGACATCAATGTCCATATTGCCATGGAACCGCCACATATGAGTCAAGTGATTACTTCCTCGAAGAAAGCTAGTAGTTGTTCATATTTCCGTTTCTGTTGTTGATCCTTAGAGCGGGGGCTCGGTGATCTTTACGTGTCTTATGTTACTAAATAGAGATAGTTAGTTATATCGAGCTAGATCTACTCCGGGTGAGAAACAACAACAATGGAGAGCACCAAGAGCAAAGAAAACTACTACAGTTAAAGGAACTGCTAGTTGAAATCGACCAAATTCGCTATGTTTATGGATTTCGACTAGCAGTGTAGCAGAGGGTGTGATGAATAGCACTATTTTTTGTAGCAGCATGTGCCTTATGCTACTTCTATGTGTACGTATCCATGAGACAAATATTCTTAGCGACGACAACAAATATTTGCGGAGGTATCAATAATGACAGCGCAGCAGCTAGAAGCGCTCCCTGACAGATAGCAGATCATAACTAACGTGTGGCATAGTCTCTGTACGCTGAGCGTACTATCACATAATTCCCATTGCAATACTCCAACAACAATAGGTAGCAGCGGCGGATCTAGCGGTTCTAGTGGCAGCGGTAGGAGTGCTGAATCAGGTGTAGGTGATAGTCCGGGAGGACATTAATTATATAGATAAGACCTTATTAATGTAAAATATGGTCTCAACCAGCTGAACATAGTTTTTATTGCATTTTATTGCACTTACTTTCTTTGGCTTTACTGAAGTCTTTACAAATGTCTAAGATAGAATACCATGATAACATTCAGCCTCTACGGAGAGATGAAGCCACTATCTTTTAGATGATACTGTTACTTCTACTTGGTTTTCTTTTATGTATACTTTCCAGACCAGTTCATCTCCAGCTCCAAGATCTATTAATTTGGCAACTCCAGCGTTTTCCTGTACCTTCCCACTTATCTCACAATAAGAAGCACCACATGTAAGACACCGAACCAAACGTTTCGCATTCGCCGCCGTAACTGGTACAAAGTTATGTTCATGTATTAGCTTATTTTCATCTAGTGTTTGTAGATCATCGTATGAGACATTATCAGGGTTTAGAATAATGTCACCATTATTATGCGGGCCATTATACTTTGTGACTTTACCCAACTTAGTCCATCCTTCGAATTTCATTTCTATATCACCAGCTATCTCTAACAACAAAGATCATGTTACGGCAGCAATTCGCCTTCGCTTTTCGGAATGTTTGTATCATACTCATGTATAGATTCGGTCATTAATACAGCTTTAATAGTTAGTTATGTATCAGTGTCTTGAGAGTAGCGTTAGCCCAGGCATTTCACATAAATGTCTGCGACATTAAACAAGAATCGATTGATTTTATCCAGGTGAAGGATATCCCAGAAGAAGAAGATTACAAAGTAGGTACAAGTCCTGGTAACCTTACTGAGGAGGTGCAAAAAACATGATAAAAGTCATGTTTTAGGTTACGAATTACTTAAGTGCCAACAATTCAGAACCACATATAGTCTTTGACGGAGGAGGTACTCTTCTAGTCCTAACATCGAAATAGTATCAAGCACGACTCCCACATGGTGATACACATAAACACCACAATAGCCAAGTGGCTTGCGCATTTGCTGTTTGCCGCCGTCTGATGAACGTTATTGCAGTTTTATTATCTCATCCCATGTTCCAGTTACAGAGAGCATATAGTATTTGCTGGTATTTCCAGATTCAAATTGTATGATGTCTCCAGCTGATAGTTGAATTTGAAATAATTTGTTCAAGTACTGAAGAAAGCTAGGTCCCGCAACTATGCTCTTGGCTTCCTTTTCAAGTGGTTTATTATGATATTTTTGCAGTGCATCGACTAGTCCCAATCTACTAATTTCTTCCACCAATTCGGCCAAGTCCACAAAGATCGAATTTCGTCTATAGATTCTAAGTATTGCCATTACAAGATATGCAGCCATTCCGTGTGTATATATCATATGGTCTTGAAACACGGGAAATAGCGTCTGCATGTATGACTGTTAAAAAGGCTTTGTTTGTTTCTAACCTGAGTCCTAAAGACTAATAACAGTATGTTAAATCGCCCGAATACCAGATTATCTCATAAGCATTCCAAGGATAAAAAATAGCCTTAGTCATGCTATGCTACTATAAACACTGTATGTAACTCCAGTCCTACTGCCGACATAGCTCCAGATATCTGAGCCAACGTTCAATACTTTAAATGCTAACTTTTGTTTTTCATCCAATGCATCATATACTAACTGACCAACGACAAATCGATTGGGCTTTGCGAGTCCTGTCATTTTTACTACAACACTAACAGTATAACCCATGATGTCATAGTGCGGCCTTTTCATTATTTGTTCGTGTTTGTTATTATCCACTGTGTGAATAATATCCCAACCATACTGCAATACCGCGTTCTGGTCACCGACATCTATGCCAATACGAACGCTCATCTCGGGGTAACCATTTTGATCAAGAATTGGGTTTATACCATTTTGGATTATCTTAATCACAGATCTTGCACAATTAACTGCATTTATACACGGCAAATAAATCTCATCTATTATGCTTACAGTGAAGAAAGCTAAAATTGCATCTCCAATATACTTCAGGACATATCCTCCGTATGCTTCTATTATTAAAGACATTTCTCGAGTAAATGCCTGAATTATCGTTGAGAGTCTATCAACTGGCAGTGTCATTAACAGCCTGGTTGAATCTACAAGATCAACATGCAAAATTACAAGAGTAACTTTGGATTTAGCGAATTTCTCTAAAATCTTATCTGTTTCTTCCATTGAAATGTCAAACTTTGGCTCTGACTTCAAAGCCACCCACATACTACTCTGTGCGTGTTTGATCGCCAGGTCAACGTTAACGACGGCAGCGAGATAAAATAAACCCATAGATGCATCTGGCGATGATGCCCCTTTAAGT
>CAKOFP010000303.1 GCA_933226995.1 Candidatus Nitrosopolaris rasttigaisensis
CATAATAAGAAATGTATTTGTTTGTACTTCGCGGTACTTTTTTTTATTACTATGCAGCTGTTTACGATATGGCAGCATCTCATCCAATAGTGCTAGAAAAAAAATGTGATAAAAATTTGTTAAATAACATTAATCATAGAGGAACGCTATCCAATAAGAGTGTATCTAATTAAAGAAAGATTTCTGATATTTTTTGCAATAGTGGGTAGACAACGGATCGGAGCGTGACCAGCTGAATTCAGGCAACCTCGGTCTTCTTTCGACGGTCACATGTTGGAGTACTTTACTATGCTGGCCAAAGAACCTAGACCGGAATTTAGGGATCATTCCTTGGTCCGAGTGGCTTGATCAGAACAAGTCATACCCATGGGCTGAGCCAGTGCTGATTGTAGACCACGAATGCATCAGATGCGCTATATTACCCAAAATTAAGACCGATCATTCGACCGAATAATGTTGTTGTCTTCAAACATATGACCGTTACTTGTTAAAAAGAGGAGGAAGATTCTCCTATCAGTCCTTGCTCTCAAGCGACTCCATATCAATCGCGAACCGATATCGAACATCGCTGATCACGACCCGCTTGTAAGCCTCATTCACTTTCTGAATCGAAATAATCTCTTGTCGGTCGATGTTATTCTTTCGGCAGAAATCAAGCATCTCCTGCGTTTCTCCTATTCCGCCGATCACAGAGCCTGCAAGACTTCAACGAGCATTAGGCGCCAATCGGGGTTTGTTTCTCAGGAAGCCCGCTTAACGATTTCCTAACCAGCCATTTAACGTATTCCATGCTTCAGAGTATCCCAATCAGTACGGAGTACAATCAGTGCGGCATGAGTCGTTATATGATTTATGGTGTAGGAAGTCGAACTTCGCTGCAATGTATCCCATGTCATAGGATGCGTCCGCATATGCGAGTGGTGCACCTATGAGCACTAAGAGTGGCGCTGCTACTAAAATTAATTGTGTTTTTATCATTAATATATCACCCAAGCATCATACTAGGATTTTTCTTGCCATGTTTCCATCTCTATCTCAACATGACTCCCTGTGTTACTTCTACTTCTACTCCTGTACTCGACTGCGATTCCCCCCATGAGGACACCCAATATTGCGAACGTTTTTCTTTTCATAGCCAAAGTGTAAAATCCAAATCATAAATACTCTGGTTTGGTTTCTTTATGATTAATCAAATCTGATGCTGATTGATTAAAGAAAAAGTGTATAATGAATCCTATTGTGCAAACGCAACTCATATCTCATCGGTCTCGACAACAGTTGTCGTAATCTTTCAATAAGTGGGGGCCGTAAAGTCACAATAGCAAAGGTAGTCTACGATTTGTACTGCTGCTGTTGATATACGACCGCCATTACGATTAATTTTGCAAGATTCCAAAAATGGAACGACCGATTATTGTATATTTAGCATCTATGCGTTTAAATTAGATGTTGTTGAAAATATGTATAGTGTATTGCCTCCACAAATAGGAGATACAGCTCCCAATCTGGCTGTTTCTGAATGGATACAAGGAAACCCTACCAACATAGATAAAGAAAGGGGAAATGTTGTCCTGGTTGAAGTATTCCAAGTTAATTGTCCAGGCTGTTTCACAAATGGCATTCCGCAAGCAATTGACCTGCATATGAAATATCATCAAGATGGTCTAAGAGTATTAGGAGTGGCCACGGCTTTTGAAGACTTTGACAAGAATACTTTAGAAAACCTTAAGCTGCTGCTAACCACTGGCGAGGTTGTTGGAGTACCAAGAAGGGTCTTAGGAGAGTATGGCAGTTTGGCTCCAGGAAATAAACTAGGTTACAAGATTCCATTCCCAGTAGGAATGGATACATTGCTGAAGATTGGTCCGTTGACTGATGACAAGGTCATGGATTTCATTGAAGCTAATGTCCCAGATTTTGGATCTTATATTGAGAAGGACAAGCAGTCGATGTACGAGCGAGCAAAACAGTATTTAGAACTAAAGCAATATTCGGCAAAGACTTTTGAGGAGTACGGCTTACGTGGCACCCCATCAGCTATCCTAATTGACAAGAAGGGTGTATTACGACAGACCATATTTGGTTCAAATGGCTTTCTTGATGGTGCAGTTAAGGAATTGTTAAATGAGTAAGAATAGAACCGATCATCTATAATTACAGTTATAGCTCTCATGGATGGCTAATAATTTGAAAACTGTCTACAAATAAGGGTTAGTAATTCTTCTTCTTTATGTTACCTTAGTTTCGTGTTCCTCATGTCTTTCTTCCCTTCGTCTTGCCTCCTCATCTAAATCGACAGATGGTCTAAGAGGATCATGACATTTACAAGAACACTTTTCCTGACTTAAGCATCTTTCTCTAAGATACCCTCTTTGACATTCAAGTGAAAGGATTGGCTCAGTCGTCATGAGAGTAATTTAATGATCCTGCCATATTTTTCTTTTGTGTAGATGCCATGTCACGTTCTAATTTCCGCTGTCTGATTTTGGGGTTGGTCAAATGGATTGACCTTCTGAGCTGTAGCCTCTCAATGTCACCAATAAATGATTAATGTTTTCTCTACTGAGTGTGGTATCCTTCTCATGTGGAATGAAAATAGGTCTTTTTTGCGTCTCAATTATTTGTTGATAAACCTTCTGAAGTTCGTTAAACTGAATTATCATTTTATGCGCATGTTCAAATATGATTTCCCCTTTACTAGCCAACTCAATTATTGCTAGCTTTTGATGGTTTAGTTGTTTACTTAGTTTTTCTAAATTTATAGTGGTCATTTCTTAGCCTTCCTGCTTCTCCTAATTGTCATAGCATTATGAGATTTTCTTCTATTTACACTTAATCGTATATTTCAATCAGCAGTTGCAGTTGCGGTACGGAATAAGATTTATTTGCTACTTTTGCGATATATTGCTTTGTCCTTCACACCACGCATAAGCTTCTACCATATCAGGTGTGTAGGATATCACGACTTGCAAATTGGCTAGGCTTGCGTTCATGACCTGCATATGATGAACCCAAAGGGCATGGCTGAAGGTTTAGAGCACTTCTTTTCTCGTCATACTCTACCGTAATTATAAGACCTACTTACCTACGAATAAAATCTGATTAGCGGGAAATCGTATGCAGAGGAGGTAAACTTTCTAGCTGCTAATTAGAATTTTGTTGCCGTCTAACCTCACGCTCTCTGTAAGTAGCTCCCATATTGTTAGCGGTACAACCTCTTCCTTACAATTTAGTTGGTTATTTGTTATTATGATCAATGAAGCTCTATCCTTGTTACTTTCAAATAAAGCTGCAAGATCATCACATGGTTGGACGAAGTATCCTAGTACTTATTTTGAATTAAAGTGTCCATCAGCCGAGACCAGGGACCATCAAGCCAAGAGGATTATTACTTATTTGTGGAGGTGTGTATGGCTGAACGTTGCCTATAGTTGGATTATCTGGATGCTGCTTGAATTTCATTATTTGAGCGAATGCACTTTGTATATGTGATATTACGGCGCTTAATAGTAAGGCAATTACTGGCACGATTAAGACTGCTTTCAATGTATTGGTGATTATCACACTTCTCTATCCTTTTTCGTAGACATGATCTAGTATCTAAGGATTTGTTGTTGGTGGTTCTGCATAATCTAGTTGGAGGTCATTGTAAATCTTCTGGCCATGTTTGTGTTTTGGCCCTCCTTGACCCAAGAATGAAATAGTTTGGTGATGAATCCAAAGACAAAGCAGCAATCAAGGATCAAAGGAGTCTAGCCAATTAGTTAGTCATTTCACTTTAGAGTAACACTTAGATTGGTTTAAGCTTTTTCTTCCTGATGTTCTGTCTTTTCTGCA
>CAKOFP010000304.1 GCA_933226995.1 Candidatus Nitrosopolaris rasttigaisensis
CAGTCATTATGAGCTCCAATTTTCTTTTAAGGGGGAATATATTAACTGTACAATTTGTGGTAAAACCTGGTCATTTCTTGAAAACCGGGGTTTTTCCAAGATTGTACAGATCTACAGAGCTAATAAGGAATAGCAAACCACATTTGTGATTGATGCTTATAGTTGCAGATACCGTTAGGCTGTTAGCCGTATTAGCATAAAAAGTAGCAAACATTTGTCGGGAACTCAGAAACCGGCAGTATCTGTTATCGTAGTAGATACTATGACATTCATGAGCCTATCTGGAGAAAAAGCCTGAAAGAAAATAGTATTGTATAACAACGGTTGTGAGTGCTAGCAGAGAGCTATATATTGCCAATTTCAGTATTTTTTTGGCAATCTCTTTTTCCGACAGTGGACCGTCTGCCAAGATTAACCTCAATAGCGTTGTAGGTGCGTTCTTCTCTTTTGATGCCATTAACTTAAAATCCTGCATCAGGACTGTAGGTCGAGACTTAATTTGTCTATGCTCAACAATTTTCTTGACGCTATCAAGAAACAAAAATGAATTCATCACCGATGGCAGCAAGGCAATGACCCCTATTATCTCAGATCTCCCAGCGATTGCTAGCGCACCGTACATAGCTCCGATCAACAAAGTGCCTGAATCTCCTGGAAAGATTTTGCTTGGAAATCTATGATACTTGTAAAAGGCAATCATTCCTAAAAACAGCGGAAGTCCAGCAATAAAAACTACGTTGTTGCCGAAGACAGCTATAGAAACTAAGAGTGGTATCATTGCAACGATCACTGCTTCACTAGCCACCCCATTCAAGACGTCAATTGAATTAATGGTATTACCGGCAACTGGGATTATGATCAGTATCAGGGGAATGTAAAGAAGCGGAATTGATACTTCCCCAAATATGAGATTTAGATGAGTTCCATGAGCCCCTAAGACAATCAACGGAATGGCAGCAGGAATTAGTGCAACAGGCTTATACCACCCTGGCATGACTTTTTTATCGTCGATCAATCCTACAATAAACGCAATTATTGTAGTCAATAGAATCGCGAGGGCCTGTATGTTCCGAGTAAGTAAGAAAAGAATAATCTCGGCGACCGCTATTCCTATGATCAAGATTGGGCCGGCCGGTCTTGGAATGTTAGGCCTTTCAGGTTTATGGTAGTCTTGGACTACACTTCCTTTCGCTATGAGCAATTTGATTACTTTAGGCGTCAGCAACAGTATGATTAGAAAGGAAGCGGCAGAAACTATTGTTCCATAGATGAGCATAAAGTTCCAAAAGGACAGATCTAGCATTACTGTTATCAATTCCGTAGATATGGTGGCTTATAAAATTACAATGACTACAGGTGAAACCAGGCCAAAGAAGTCGGTCTCGTACTTGAAAATCGCCGTTCTAACATCGTTCCTTCTTTATCTGTTCTTTTAATCTCTTTGCCAAATTTGGACCGATTTTTGGAATGGCAGATAGTTTTGCCTCGGGTGTTTCAGTAACTTTCCTGGCGTCAACAAGACCTGCATCATATAACGCTCGAGCTCTTGCCCTTCCAATCTCCTTTAGCCGGACAAGCGGAATAAGTTCTTCTCTTATACCGTACTTTATCCGAATCTGAAGATCATGTAATTCTCTTAACAAATCTCCGCGCTTAAGTAATTTTGCAACCTCATATAGCGAATGTGCAAGCCAGTCAGCGATCTCGACCATTCTATGCATGTCGCCAGGTTCAACTGAGAGTCTATCACTCAAGTTCCTATCGCTGGTTTCGTGGATCCACTCATGCAATGCCAATAGACTCCTTGAGCATTCAAACTCGCTAATTTGATAGAACAATTCGTTACGATGTTCTTCAATGATTGCAGTTAATTCTAAGTCTTTCCTTCGCATAGAAAACTTAGGATAGAAGTCAGCACAGCTTGTGATCAGATGCAGAAAGCCAAGTGTATGATTAATAACACCATCATTTGGATTTGCATTGGATTGCTCCGCTGATTCGATTGCTCTTTTGAACTCTACAGCGGTAAGAGGGTCAATATAAAGTAATGATGCTCGTCTTCCAAAATTAGTAGGTATGTATCTCTCATTTTTCGATTTGATAAGATTCTCATCTTCAAGATAACGTAAAGCAGTATCGATTTTCAAAGCTATAACTTCTCTTTTATAATGTTGAGCACACAATGTGGTTCCGAACAAATCATATATCTCGCCCTGCTTCATTCCAGGGATTGTGGAAATAATACTGAGAACATGTATTCTCAACGCCCTATCATTTATTAACTGCGAGCGTATGGGCTCTGGTTCACCAAGAATGTAGTGCTCATAAAGATCCGATGAACTTACTCCAGACTCAGCTATAATTATTGCTTCTCCAAATGTGTCGTACTTCGGTCTGCCTGCTCGGCCACATAGTTGTTTGTATTCTAAAACACTAATTGGCATATTTGCGCCATAATCGGCGTTATATCGTAGAATGCTTGAGAGAACCACTCTTCTTGCAGGAAGGTTTACCCCTGCCGCCAACGTCGGAGTAGCGACTAAAAGTCTAATTACACCGGTCTTGAATGCTTCTTCCACAATTTCTCTGCTGGATGCTCCTAAACCTGCATGATGGAAAGCTACACCTTTGGATACAAGCGTCGAGAGATTACTCGTGAGCTCGAGGTCTTCACCTTTGGTTCTTATTTGCAGCGATGCTGTGGCAGCCTTCTCTTTCTCTGTTCTATCAAGTCGTCTAAGAACTCCTTCGGCAGCCTTTGCTGCAAGCGAACATGCACGTTTACGAGTCCCGGCGAAGATTAAAGCCTGTCCACCCTTATCAATGGAGTCTATGGCAACATCTATTGCGGCATTGGAATAGCTGTGAATTTTGACACGGTTACCATCATTCATAAGTATAGTCCCATTCTCATAGACGCCCTCAAACAACTTCGTTGGTCTCCAGTTAGTTTCTACTAGATCACATTTCAACCACTCTGCGATATCTGCAGAGTTTGAAACAGTCGCACTTAATGCTAGGATCTGTGCATGTGAATGCATTTTTCTGATGATTGCTAATATCATTTCAAGTGTCGGCCCACGTTCCCGTTCGCCGATCAAATGAACTTCATCCGCTACAAAAAGTCCGACATCGGAAATCCAGCTACTTTCATGTCGGATTAGAGAGTCCATTTTCTCGTTTGTTAAAACTAGAACATCTGCTTGTTCTAGTTGCCGTGCAGTAGAGTTATAATCACTGGAGGCAACTTTGATACGGATTTTTCTATCCAAGATATTCAAACGTTCGAGCACACGAATATCATGATACTTTTCCATAGCTA
>CAKOFP010000305.1 GCA_933226995.1 Candidatus Nitrosopolaris rasttigaisensis
AAATTTGCTAGCACATGCAATATCGAACAAGATAAAAGCTCATGAAGATTCAGTTGCTGAAAGAGAAGAGATGAAGGAAATCGGCATCAAACTTTTGGAGACGGAGCAAGAAAAGAAAGCAGTAGACGCTAAGTTCAGAGCATCAATGATGACTCTTCCTAATATTATAGATAAATCAGTTCCAATTGGGAGCGATGAAAAAGACAACCTGATTCTCAAATATCATGGTACAATCACGAATTTCGATTTTTTTCTCAAAGATCATGTTGATATAGCAAACTCCCTTGGATTGCTCGATATAGAACGCGCCGCAAAGATAGCTGGTTCAAGGTTTTATTTTTTAAAAAATGAGCTAGTAAAGTTGAATCTGGCTTTGATTAACTATGCGCTTGATTTTTTAGCTGAAAAAGGATACACTCTCGCACAACCTCCCTTCATGATAAGAAAAGAGGCAATGGAGGGAGCAGTGATACTTGCTGACTTTGAAGATATGATCTACAAAATCGAAAACGATGATCTGTATATGATAGGGACTTCCGAACATGCGATGGCTTCGATGCACATGAACGAGATCTTAGATGGAAAGGACTTACCGTTACGCTATGCTAGCACTAGTCCTTGCTTCAGGAAAGAAGCTGGTGCACACGGAAAGGACACCAAGGGCATTTTCAGGGTACATCAATTTGAGAAAGTTGAACAATTTGTTTACTCTCGGCCTGAAGAATCAGAACTACAACATGAACGAATGTTGGCAATAACCGAGGAATTCTACGAGAAGCTCGGGATTCCTTATCGTACAATCTTGCTTTGTTCCGCAGATCTGGGGAAGACTTCATCTAAAACGTTTGATATTGAGGCATGGATGCCAAGTCAGAATGCATACAGAGAAATCGTCTCATGCTCAAATTGCACAGATTTCCAAGCTCGCAGACTCGTCACAAGATTCAGGGATAAGATCAATGAACAAACCAGATATGTTCATACTTTGAACAGCACTCTCGTGGCTACAGAAAGAACTATGGCATGTATTATGGAAAATTACCAGACGTCAAATGGAACCGTCGATATTCCTGATGTGCTTCAGCAATACATGGCAGGGATGAAGGAAATTCGCTGTAAGAATTGAGCATCTGCGTTCCAGGTCGAAGGATATGCTCTCTAAAATTAAAGTAAGCTTGGGCTAATTATAGTTCATTGAAGAGGCATCAATCTTGAAAAAGAAAATGAAGGAAAAAAGGAATTGAGAGCTTTCTTAGATGACTTGCCACGGTCTCGTTGCGAAAGTTACACCTAGTCCTGCACCGATCAGAACCACCTGATAGGCAACGTTACCCCACGGTACTGGTTTTAAGATGGCAGGACCTGTGACTTGAACAGTTTGTCCCGGTCCTAAACCTGGGCCTATGTGTTCAATGTTAAGCTGTGTGTGCACATGGTATATTCCTGGCTCTAACGCTTTCACAGTAATTGAATAAGGTATCGTTTGTTGTGGTGCAATTGTGAAGATGTTACCAGGCGGATCCCTCGCTAGAAATTCCCATCTATTGCCTGCATTTGTAGAGTCACTGAACAAGGATAACCAAGCTCTAAGCGGCGTGTTGACGAGGCTTTGAAGAGTACCTGTTACTGTAAGTGTATCGCCGGTATGGAGTGTCTGAGCAGAAAATGACTCATCTAGGATTCTCACAAATCTACTCTGAAGCTGTGCCTGAACACCGTGTCCATGCGCCATTGGCATATAAGCAAACCCAGTTGACAAAACGGTTAGTGCGGCTACGATCGTCACGGCTATAGTCTGAGTCTTCATCATGGTTTTATACTATGATAGCACATAAGGAAGAAAGATATATGCTTTGCTGTAGTCGGAATAGTTTGGGTCCAGCAGAAGAACTCCTAATTCCAGCGAAATACAATAGACATTTCAGGTTGCTACCCTAGTTTTTAAGAATTCAGAGCACAGGTAATGAACTGCAGGCTACAAACCAGCCGCATGAATATATCACCTCTGAGTATATTGCCTATCATGCGTGCTTATCACGTATGCAGTACATCTTCAAGGTTATATTAATTGTAAAGATTACAATGATAAGCTAAAATATGATATTTTTATCATGTATTTTGTGAATATTAATTTATAATAATGCCAAAGATTTGAATGACAAGTTAATATAGTAATTTCACAATTTATAAGTTGACAACTAAAATGGCACAAATGCCAGCGCTGATTCCAAAGGAAGTAGAAATTCAGAGACTAAAGAAGATATACATCATGGTCATAATGCTAGGGTCAATTGCCGCATCTGTAGAAGTTGATAACTTTGTTGATGGATCGCTACATCAGACAGCTATCAGAGACAGTGCATTCACTCCAGCTCACTGGTGGTTATACAGCCACTTTATTGCCCTTCCGCTAGGATGGGGATTTGTGGCAATGTATGACAGAAGGGTACCGATCCTCAGAGGTCCGAACAATTCAATGAACACAGGTCTAAAGATAACCATTCTTGGTTACCTTGCTACCATGTTCACAATCGGAGTTAATGAGCTATGGCACTTCTGGTTCGTAGAAGAAATATTCTCAGTCCCTAACCATTGGATGTTTAACATGGGAGTAGTAGTGGCTTTCATGGGTGCACTTGCATATGTAGTACGAGTTTATGCACGCCTGGTAGAATTAGGAGCAGAAACACCAGCAAAGAACCCATACGTAGCCGAAATGTACAAGCTAGCATTAGAGGGAAAGCTGTACAGCAGAGCTATTCCATAAAACAGAACAGAAAAAGTAAACAGCAGAACAATGTTGGTCTGTATTA
>CAKOFP010000306.1 GCA_933226995.1 Candidatus Nitrosopolaris rasttigaisensis
AGGTAATATAAAATAATATTAAATATCCTTTCTTATGTTAGAAAGGAAAGATAGGGGTGTGTGTATATATTGAGCTGTGTAGGAGTAATAAAATTTGAGTGACGATCTACTTGATAGTATATTTGAAAAAGCTGTTACAGGAAAAACACTCATTAAGAATCGCCGGACATTAACTATAGACTACGTCCCCGAAAAACTTCCGTTCAGAGATGAGGAAACCAAAACAATCGCTCAAACGTTATCTGTGGTTTTAAAAGGTGCGAGACCTTCAAACTTATTATTATTTGGGAAACCTGGTACCGGAAAGACCGCAGTAATAAAAAATGTAGTCCAACGGCTACATCAGAAGGCTAAGGACCTTGAGATAGAAGTTACTGTACCGTTTGTAAACGCAAAAACTGCGAATACCGGATATAAAGTTCTCTATGAAATTGCCGAGAATATGGGAATTAATCAGGAAGAAGAAAAGAAATTACAAGTACATTTTACTGGCCTATCGATGGGTGAAGCGACAGATAGGATTCTTGATTTCATTCAAAAGAAAAAAAAACTTCACGTTGTCCTAATAATTGATGAAGTTGACTCACTGGTTGATAGAAACGGCGATGATATTTTATATAATTTCACAAGGGCAAATGAGCGAATCTCGGGAGGTGGTTTTATTAGTTTAATCGGTATATCTAATAGTCTCACGTTCAAAGATAAACTGGATCCGCGTGTTCGTAGCAGTCTAAGCGAAGAAGAGATGGTATTTAATCCATATACAGTAGAACAATTACAAAAGATCCTAGCAGATAGAGCCAAGCTTGCATTCAACGATGATGTTATTTCTAGTGCAGCAATCAATCTGTGTGCAGCAATGGCAGGAAGAGAAAACGGCGATGCAAGAAAAGCTATTGATTTGCTTAGAGTTGCTGCCGAAATCGCCGAAAGAGAAAGATTAACTAATGTCGAAGAAAAACACGTCCGATTAGCACAAGAAAAAATCGAAAAAGATACCAATCATGAAGTTTTAAAAAATTCCACTACTCATACTAAAATAGTAATATTGGCGATAATGAAATCAAAGAATGGAAATACTGGTGAAGTATATGATATTTATTCTTCATTATGTAATAATGCTGAATATGAGCCACTTACACAACGCCGTATAACACAAATAATAAGTGAACTCGACCAACTGGGTCTAGTATCAAGTGACGTAGTGAGCAAAGGACGTTACGGCAGATCGCAGAGAATCAAAATTACGGTTCCCGCCTTGACCATCAGAGAAGCATTCAAGGACGATCCTTCTCTTTCTACATGGGATTTGGTTGATTGAAATCCATCTGAAATGGTTGAAGATTAACTAAATTAACTACAATTGCAATTCCGGGGGTTGGAACAATACCCATCGTCTGTTGATATTTGGTTTGCGCTTGCCACGCACCTGAATTAACGATCAAAGTTCCACGATAATTTTGAACATCTATACTATGCACATGACCTGAATGAAATATGTCTGGAACTTCAGTAATTACCATCATATCCTCGAGTTCCGGTCCTATAGGTGTACGCTCTCCATAAATAGGTGATAGATGGCGTGCTTTGAGTAATATCTTCATTGCTTCTGCCGGCTTTGAATAACTTAGACCTGGAGTCGTAGCAATGATATCATCCAAGCTCTGACCATGATACATCAATATTTTTACACCATCTAACTCCACTAAGCTAGGGTTTCCTAGCATTGTAAAATTCTCAAAAGAATACAGTTTGTCAGAATGTTTTCTCGGCAGCGCCGGTTGTGGCAACGCTCTTCTTCCTGGGTCGTGGTTACCTGGAATTATAAAGACATTGATATGTTGTGGAATTTTGGCAAACAGATCAACGACGTGACTCATTTGTTTGCTGGTATCCATTTCAATTAATTCTTTCTCTTGATTAGGAAATATGCCAATACCATCAATTAAGTCTCCCCCTATACATACAAATTTGATCTTGCTGACGATTTCGTCATCAGTTAATGAAAGCCAATTTAAAAATCTAAGAAATTCTACTTCTTGGAAGTATTTACTACCAACATGAAGATCCGAAATCAAGACCGCATACGATTCCGATTTTGATCGGTTGGGAAGATGATCTGGAATGTCTGGAGAAACTAAATTCCTTACAACAAAACCTTGATTTCCTTTTTTATTAATATTGTCAATTTCTACCATAATCATTTGGTCCAGTGCGAGCATTGAAGCCTGTTTTTTTAACTCTTCGGAAACTGCAAGTACACTCAGCATTCCGCTGTAGTCATCAATCACCATCTCCAAACCATTCTTTTTTGAACGCTTGGACATTAACAAACCAGCTATAACGGATGAATTTGTATTCGCATCTGTATTCATTTCGTACGTCTTTCTTAACTTTGCGTTATTAGATTTATGCTTTAGAGATGTAATTTTTGTAATTCGTTTACTATCAGGACGCAATGCTAAGATACGAAGTGATTTTTCAAACCGGCTGCGGAAAAGTGCGGTATAGCCCCTAACACCCTCTCCGCTGTTAATACCAGGTGTGGGATCTAAAATCACTTTATAGGAATGCTGCTCATGCCCAGAAGAAAAAGTAGCATCAGCAATGGCCGTCGTAACATTAAGTAGTGTATTACTAAAACTATTAACATCCGTCACCTTTCCTTCGGGATTAATAAGATTCTTGATATCATCGACTACGATGGAAGAGCTTTCTTTGTGTTTGATTTTCATTTTAACTATGTCTTGCACGACCTTTAAAATATCGATATCCAGTCCTTTGAGCATCGCAAAAGCATCAGGATGTATTTGATAACCTTTGCTAATTGCAAATGACAATGCGTTAGAAATTTCTCTTTGCATAGACACGTGTAGCCATTTTCATTATGGATATCATGTTTAATTATATTTCCCTAATAACCCAAACTAATTCTGCCAGTACACAATGCTTGCTTTGGGACAAGGATGCCTAACTCATGGCAGTCTAAGCACTATCTACCACGCTCAATAAATAAGTCAACTAAGACAGTTTCTTGTTGCCTTAATCTCCGACAGCTTACCAGAACTGCCTATTCCGATGCTCTGGCAGATTTAATACCGCTAAATGGAATACGCTTTCGTTATTTTTTATCTTCTGGCTTTTGTAAATGAATTATGCATAAACATCGACCAATTGTACAACGTCTTATCTCAGTTGCATCTGGTAAACGTGCTACTGTCTCAGTGTGATAATTTATTGGATGCAAGCATTTTATACACAGAGGTTCATTATACATTTTAATTATATGTAGCCTTATTAACTACGAAAATCGATCCTGGTCGATCTCATGAATGATCATGATGTCAGGCTTTGTTGTTGCTGTTGTTTCTGAGTATTTTGCAATACCAGATTATCAAAATATTTGTCAAATTTTTCATTGGTTATTATGTCATCCGAATAGATACCAAATGATATCACCTTCCCCTTTTGATAATTCAGTTCATAAGCAGCAATAACAGGTCTTAATGAAGGTATTGGATAGTGTAATAATGATGCATTATAGTTCATTAAAATTTTATCATTAGTATTAGTAACATATTGTTCCTCATGATGGTGACGCCTAATTCCAACGCCTCCTGTATACTCAATATAGACAAATCAATCTATAAATGTAATGGTAACATCAGACTGCATGATTGATGAAACCTTTCATGTCTGTCGTAGTCACAGTCTTCGTAATATTCATGTCTTCTAGAATCTATGGGATGCTCTATTCCGGTTGCAATCGAAATGCTTTAATCCTTATTTGAGTTGTTTCCAGCCTGAAAAACGATGTCTGAAGACACGGACTCCGATAGCGAGCTCGAGGATGATTTTGAGAAAGATTTGGATGAGTTAGACGAGGACGACGATTCCTTAGTTGATTCTGTGAATGTCTCGTATAATCAGATAAAGCAGTATCTAATATAAAAAGAATCAAAAAAAGATTGCTAGATGCAGAAAAGGTAATTTGACAAGATTGTTATTATCTCCACTTCACTAGTGCCTGTTTTTCCATTTACAATTTGCCTGCAATTCAAGTTGCGGTTGTTTTAACTTCCGTAACCCAGTCACACTTGAAACCATGTTTCTCATGATGTTTCACTACTGCCTCTTTACTCGGAGCATCCAAGAGACAAAAAAACTTATCTTCTTCTTTGTTATAGAGGATGTTATCATGTGTTACACCGAATTCATCTTTAGGAGAGTTGTGAGTTTTTCTTAAGGTTTCCTCATCCAAGCCTTTCAAACTGTGAACATCAAGAAACTTTGGCATTTCATTTTATGCTTCCAATTTGTGGTTTTTAAATGTATTGTAAACTACTGAATATACTTGCATAGAACGTAAGGATAGAAAACGCCGAAGGTGGTGTAAATCTAGAAAAATCTTTTCTCATTTGACTGCTGCCTTTCATTTCTTATTATAGGGGAGCCACACCGAAACAGCGGGCTTATCCCATCGATTGCGACCTGCTTCCATCTTTTAAATTCCATTTGTTAACTAATTCAATAAAGCTTTGCTTCTTTGCAGAATATCCATGAGGGTACTGAATATAGTGTCATCTTGAATGTTCTTATTACACTCAATCCAAGAGAAACAAAGAAACAAAGCCAGTTACATTCAATGAATAGAAATCGATTCAAGGATTATCTTTTGTTTAACAGAGACATTCTCATAGGTGTTGCTTGTGGATTCTTTACTAGTGCTATAATAAGCCAGCTGATAGGGAAATTTACCAGTACTCTAACAAATTCCTTAATTTCTCAACTTGCTGATATGGGCGTTTTTCTTACCGTGTTTGGCATTTTATTTTATAGAGACAATAAATATAGATTTATCGTTAATGGTGGATTTGCGGGGCAGAAGAAGAATCGAATAGAATTTGCAAGGTTAAAGTGGTTTTTAGTCAAGTTAGCCTCAACTCTCTCTATAGCTGAAATTGAATATAATACTGTAAAACCATATTTTCATTATTGGTTTCTCAACAAGGGTTATGAACCGTTCGTAGCCTCAATAATTGCCAGTTCAATAACCATAGTAGGCTATCTTGCTATCGTAGATGTAATGGCGTATCTTACCCGCCTATTCAAAGAACAACCCAAAGAAGGATAAGACTTTCAACCTCATTTCGTAGAATCACCGCAGATATTTGCAGCATTATCTTCAGATAGGCATGTACAACTTCATTCAACTATATTTTTTGGTTGAAAAGGCGTAATCTAGAACACAGCTTCTAGTTAGCTTTCTACTTATTGAGTAATATGCCCAAATTAGAAGTAGAATAGAAATGACTCTGAGTGGCATTTGGTAATTAGTCAAAAATGTTGATGCGGTCACTGCTAATCCGCCAAAAGTCGATATAAGAAGAAATCCAAGCGAAGAACAGCTTGCACAAGTGCTAGAGAGGACACTCATAGTTGAACCCGAAAACAGTGATAGGATACCTGGCTTCAAGCCCTTTGAATGTCTTATGACATACAGATTCATGCTTATTACCGCACCCACAAGAACGGACGTAATATTCGAAATAATAAATCCTTGAACTGCATCATCAGGTAGATAGAATGTCATTACAGGAGAAAAGAATAAGAGCTGGTCAAAGACATTGAAAATAATCCAAAAAAGGATCGTAACAGCTGCGCCTAACACAAGGTACGGCCATCTACAAAAGACCAATCTACTTGATGTAATTATTGATAGTAAACTAACAAATACAGCAGTTCGGATTATTTTCATTGTCTTTTCTAGTCTTAAATTATTCAAACTCGTAGTAATCCTCATACACTTCCAGTCACCTTGTCGATAATTGCTTTAAACGACGGAAAGGGGTAGGCGCCTGGTAGAATTTGGGAGCTAGAGCCATCGCTCTTCTCAATAACAATAGTAGGTGTTCCTTGAAGGCCTAATGACGTAGCAAAAGCAAAGTCCTTTTGCACAAATGACAGATATTTTTGACTATCAAAACAGGAATTGAACTTTTGTATGTCTATTCCAGGTATTTGAGAAGCAAACTTCTTGAGATTCTCCTTGCTGGCCCAACCAAAGTTTGGTGGTCCTTGGTCTTTGAATAAAATATCATAATACTTCCAGAATTTTCCTTGATCGTTGGTGCATTGAGCTGCCATGGCAGCAGAGATAGAATCTGGACCATATATGGGAAAATACTTGAACACCAGATTCGCTGTTCCTGTTTGGATGTAGGTCTGATTTAGCTGTGGCTCTGTATACTTGGCAAACCTTGCGCATCTATCACATTGAAAATCACCAAATTCTACGATCGTAACGGGAGCAGAAAACTTCCCTAAGAATGGAGAGCCACCTAGTACTAGATTATGGAAAGAGATCTTATTATTGTTGTTGGCGGTATTTGCTGATAATCGTATCATAGCTGCATTCATTTGATTGGGAGAGGATATAGATAGCACTCCGACATAGATAGCTGTAATAACAACAACAAAAGAAGCAAGCACTTTTATTTTTTCTGCTATATCATGTCCCCTATTCATATCCATCGCTCCCTCTGTTAGACCAAAGGGTATTCAGTAGATTTGGTGAATATTTTATTTGATGATACTAATACGTATACACAACAAGCAACAATCGCAACTTGTAATGCTGCAACGGTTAAGTCTAACAGTCCTATTTTTTCCAAACCTATTGGTGGTAACCCGACGATGTGAGATAAAGTGTAAAGCCCAATCAATAATATAGAACCGCCTATTGAGATGATGTACGGAATCTTTGTTATCTTCTTTTCCATAATCATCCATACCCCTACTATTGCGTATGCTATACCCGCAGTCAAGAATAACGGAAACTCTATGCTCCTTCTTGAAAATTCGTTATCGTTGTTGATTGTAGCTTCCTTACTTCTTTGACTACTAGATTCTTTAGCAGAAGATGTATTGTTTAGTGTTTGTTTTACTTGGCTGCCTGAAGTATTGTGATTATTTTCAGTAGTTTGATGCTGAGGTGTTATTACTTCCGAACCTTCATGACCTGTTTCAACTGCAGCCTTCGCTCCATGATTTGATCTTTCCAGCCTTTCACCAAAAGAAGCAGCTCCAAAATAAGCTACTGAGGTACCGAAAATTAGACCAGCTATCAGGTAGACAACAAGGGGTTTTTTCATCTGGTTGACGAAATAAAGACCAAATGGAATTATAATAACACTATAATAACTTAGTTATAACTACTTATAACTAAGTTACATGCAGCCTTATATATTTACAATACAATATCTTTTCTTTAGCCTTAGAACATGAGAGGTAGTAGATCCAGTGATTACGACTTGTCGTCGTCAACAATTTTGACTACCAGATTTGGTCAAGAATCATCTAGATTGATTCATTCTGTGACAAAGTACCTTTACACGGTTATAGGATTGATAACGTCCATCGCAGCACTCTCATTACTTAACGTACTTGGACTATTAGATTATTTTTCCTCAAGCGGTATAGACAGAGTAGTTGATACTATCTTATTAATAGCATTGATAGTTGTGCTTATACCGTTGGTCTTACTTTTACTAAGGTCCAGAAAGGTACTTGACAGATGGACTGACATGTTTGAAAGAAACACCATTGCAACAGCCATGAGGATTTCCATGACTAGCAGAGGTAAAGAAGAAGCAATACTTGCTCTGGTACAGTCAGTAGACGAAATTAGCGAGCCGTTGGAAGAGTATATAATGTCAAAAAAATCTGATTTGACAGAGTTTTTGGATGTTTCTGTTGGTATTAGTAACACACGTACTACATACGATATACTCATAGACTCAAGTCATGTATTAAATGGTGATCATGCGAATAAGGGTAATAACCTAAGGAAAGTTTTGGAAGATTATGGGGCTGTAATAATTAAAATTGTGGATGGTTACATCGACAGAAGCCATGTAGAGTCCTTTGTAGATTCACTAGCTAAATATGCTTCTGCATCTAAAAATCAAATTGGTGTTGGGATATTAATTGGGGAAGACATTAGTGCAGAGGCTAAAGAATCAGTAAGTAAATTTATCTCGGAAAGAAGAAGACGACTACCAATAAATCAGCTTTTGCTTATAGACAAGCCATCGTCTCCGTCAGCACCACCACCGCTACACTCCACCGAACAGAGTTCTCCCACTCAATAATCACTACTTCGGCTTTTGTCATCTCGCTCCTCTCTTCTATTGGCGCTAGTTCTAGCAAAGTCTAGATAATCTTTAATCCATTTTGAATAAGCTTGTATCCCATGCCCGGTGATTTGATAAAACGTCACGGTTGAAGAGGTTTTTATTGATTTTATGTATCCATTTTGCTCAAGGATCCCCATTATGTTATTGACTCTGTCTGGTCTCTGTTGTCTGATTTCAGGACTATTGGTAAGAATCTTGTATTTTGTTACAGGGATATTTTGGGCATTGACATAAAGGTATTCAAGGATTGAAAGCATAGTGTATTCAGTTGAAAATCTCTTCTGCTTTCTCCTTGAAGGCATAACTTGGTATCTTACCTAATATTGCTCTTGGTGCTTGCCTTTGGGAGAGCGATAATAGTCGAACTCTTATCATTAAAATTAGTTTTCAGTGACGTCGGCAATAGATATTGTGGTACTCTGTATGTCATAAAATAGTTTGTGGTGCAAGTGTAGAATAGACGCTCTCTCCCAGGAGGTATGTAGTGCGATCCCAATACAGGCCGACTATTGCCGGGCGCTCAAAGTTAACGTGAAACTCGCTCATATTCCACGAAGGAAATAGTGAAAGAACGGACGAAGTATAAGTTAGTGGTGGCATAGCCTTAACTGCAAGTAGATAGGATGTATCGCAACTATACTTTTTATCCCTTGCATACTTATAAACTATAATTTGTATACTACTAGCCATGAGTAAATCAAACGTGACGGAAATGGAGAAAGAGAG
>CAKOFP010000307.1 GCA_933226995.1 Candidatus Nitrosopolaris rasttigaisensis
GATTGATACCCCCGCCCAACCATAGAGTTGCATTAAGAGTCTTTCCGTCACTAAAGTAGGTAACCCTGTATATGAGAAGAGTTGTCTAGTGGGCCTTTGTAATCTACCTTTGTCTGCGTATGGGTAATTGCATTTAATTGAATTCCCCTATGAAAGTAATATCGAAGATGTATGCATTTGAGTAGTTGATAACATTTCTTTTTATTCATCCAAATAGCCACCACGTGGCACTTTTGTCGATGCGATGAACGTGATGATACAACAAGGATGGCCATCGGAATGAAGAAAACGATTTCTGCCTTGGCGGACTATGTATGAATTCGCATTGACGGTGTAGCGTAACGTACATAGCCAGTAGTAATTATTTTACCACCATTACGGGACATGTGGCATAATTTACAACACCTGATGCAACACTTCCTAGTAATAATTTTTTAAACCCGGATCTTCCCCTAGTTCCTAATATTATCAAATCGATATCATGGCTTTCTGCATATTCTGCTATTGTTCCATCAACGGACATCTGACTATCAATTAGTTCTGTTTTTAATTGAACGTCATTTTGTTTTGCACGTTGATTAAGCTTATCAAACCATTGCTTTGATTCAAGGGCATGTTTTTCTTTCGTTTGTTTTATTGAATCTGGAAGACCTGCCAATCCATATAACGACATTGAAATCTGGGAGACAGTTAAAGTAGTTAGCTGAGCATTGTACATTTTTGCCATATCTATGGCGTAATCCGCCGCATCCATAGATGATTCAGACCCATCTACTGCAACCAATATTCGGGAGAACCCACGCGTTGTAAAATCCAAGTTATATAGTCTTACTAGAGGAGTTTAAAAAAACTTTCTTCTGTCGGCTGCGGGCTTTTCATAAATCAATATCACAAAAAGATCGATAGAGTCCGTATCCTATTCCATGGTGCGCTTGTAATCTACAGTCAGAGCAACAATAATAACTTATGGTGTCGCAAAATATTAAGGACGTTTAATTGAATGATTATGCTATTGATAATTCGAATGATTATGCCATCCATTTGAAAGGTAGATCAGAGAATTGCTTGCAGCAACTAATCCCAATATGCAATATACGGAGTCCGACTCGATGCAAAATCACGAAGTCGATTATAGATTTATCCTGAGTCGTTCGATCATGGATAAAATGTAGCAGAAATGATGCGGCTACAAGTCCTACCCACATTGACTTCACTAAGGGTAGGATTTCTGATGCGAGAGAATGAACATCACTAAACAAATAGAGCGTAGCAAATTCACAGTCACAGTATCAAGATCAACAACACTAACAAATAAAAATCTTCAAACTAAGACCACGTTCAAATGCCATTTATGCAGGTTAGGGTTTTATCATTAAGCCATCTTTCAATATATAACTTGATTATTATTAAATCGATCCCTTCATAGTCTGCATGCTCTTAAACCTCACTCAAGAATTCCGGTTTATCTTTTACCGGTAGTTAGTTAGTTAACGGTAGGAAATTTGCTACCCTTGGTTTTTGGATACAATTGGATCGTTACTGGAATTCAATAGAATTTTCTTTACATTTTCCAGTAGATCTTGATTTCGAATCAGCTTTCGGATTAATAGCTCTTCCTTCACGACGATCGGATATACCCCTTTTTCGAACTCCTGTTGGGAGGTTTCACTCGCCGTCAGAAAGCAAGCTTTGATTCCACTATCTAGTTCTCTTATTCTTTGATAAAATACAAAACCATTCATTGTTGGCATTATAATATCTAATATGACTAGGTCGTAATAGTTTGGTTTGAAGTTCGATAATGCTAGTATCGGATCGGCAAACACATCCACTTTATATCCGCTATCTTCCAAGATGAGCATAAGGAGCATGTTAATATCGGGTTCATCGTCCACAACTAAGATTCTAGTCATGCTTGTTTCCATGTCCTAAACTTGCTAGTATTGATGCCATATTTACATATTTGGGAGGATTTTGGACATTATTCCCCGATAAGGTAACATATTGCTGCGAATGCACTGACCGCCGTTCTAATAATTTTTCTCATCTGAGCATATCCTCGAATTAAATTTTCAAACAGAGGAGGATGGTCAAGCAATTCATGACGGCCTTTTTAACATTAATGATAGAGAGAAAAGCACTGACTAGCCACGATGTTCACCGTCTACGCTTAAACCCACAACGAGCCGAAAGATGTAATAATGCAAGCTTTGTGATAAATACATGAGTAAAAAATGCATTTGTAAAAACTGTGGTGACCCTGTAGGTGCTGACAGAAATTCAGATGAGTTTTGTTCTGGTCAATGTCGAGTGGAATACGAATTGGAACATGATAGAAAATAGAATGAGGCAACTCGTCTTATCGACCGGATGAACGCCATTCGTGATAAATTCTAATAATAAATTAGGTCGAAATTAGTAATCCCTTCAAATCGAAGATTAAATTCTATCGGGTCTATTTTCCATTTCCGATTATTTCGCAATCAATAATTCGGATGTATAGAAACAAAATCTAAATAGTGAGATAACTGAATACTTATGACACAAAGAAATATCTGATATAGATTGAATACAATAAGAGTACTTCAAATTTGGCTAGCAATAGGTTTGATTGGCATACTGATCTACATTTATTCTTCATCCGTTGTATCCCCAGCAAATATAACCAGATATCGTCTAATGTGCATCGGACAATTACACAACCAGTTACAACTAGAGATGCAACGACACTGTACATTACTGAATACAAGTGTTCTGATTGCTATCTTTGGACCTGATACTGGAATAATAGTAGCGCTAGTGGGATTCTACATAGCCTTAATGGCTGAAGTTAATCTAATCTTCGAAAAGAAGAACAATAGAATCCGATAATCAGATATCCAAATAACTACTCAGCATCTAAATCA
>CAKOFP010000308.1 GCA_933226995.1 Candidatus Nitrosopolaris rasttigaisensis
GTCAGAATGTCGCTTCATATATTAAAGACGTTCATACTTTTAGCAGCACAGATATCTTTTATAGATTACAACTAGCAGGTAGAATTATTCTACTACTAGAGGGTAATAATCTGAGTGTAAATTTGGGTTAATGAACAAAGATGACTAGGAATACAGCATATGTTCTTATTATCATTCAAGTAGTGTGACTATTAAGGGAAGAGGAAATATCTAATACATACATTTCACTATCTGTCAAAATATATATCCCGTTAAAGAATTTTCTTGATAGAACATGATAAGTTATTTTTCGCTAGCTACCGCAATCTTTATGTTTGTTTTCGTTACTTCTGCTTTAGCTTTCACACTCAAATCTCAATATACCACATTCAACGTGCATACATTTTCCGTGCAGGAGGCAAAAGCAGTCAAGAACAAAACTCCTTCTTCTGCTCTTCACCAAGCTCCATCTTCGAACGACGGCAATACAATTATTCGAACTTCGTCCTCTTCTCAATCCAATCCTGCCTCTCCTGGTTGCATCAATTACAATCCTTCCACAAGAACAATTACCGTCAGCTGTAGTAGTCCAACCAGCCTTACCGATATCGATAACAAACTCAAAGATACCACTGTGTTGGCCAAGCAATCTCCCAACGGCATATGGTATCTAAGAGCAAATGTGGTAATTGCCAAGGGAGCTACATTCAACATAGATTCAACGGATACTCGATGGCTAAAAATAAGTTCAGAGCAAGCGATTGCCGTTGCTAGTAGGCATACCTCTGCTCTTCCCTTCAATATAGATGTACATGGTAGTCTAAAGATTAATTCTGTAAAAATAACTTCATGGGATCCAACAACTAATAACTATGCTATAACCAACGGCTCAAGAGAAGCAGTGCCTACTGGAACGAAAGGTGCAACAACAAATGGGTATATAATACATTTTGGTGCTCCGAGAGCATTTATCAAGATCGAGCATGATGCAACAGGCGCTACAGATATAGCAAATTCAGAGATCGCATATTTGGGATACGAAAGCGGAAGTACTTCCGCTGTTGGCTCAGGCGGTCTTAACTACTACGGAGCAAATGGGAGTGTAATAAGAGGTAATAATATACACGATCTCTATTTTGGCTTCTATTCTAGTGGTGTAAGTGGTTTCATTATTGAAAATAATCAAATTTATCACAATGCGAATTACGGTGTTGATCCACACACCGGAACCCATGATATGATAATTCGAAAGAACAAAGTTCATGACAACGGCGCACAGGGGATCATTTGTTCGCTAAATTGCTACAACATATTAATTGAGGACAATCAACTCTACCGAAATGGCCAGGCAGCTATCATGTTTAGCAGAAATATGTCAAATTCTATAGCGAGAAATAATATTATCTCTAATGAAGTTGACGGTATACTCGTCTCACAATCAGTTAACAATAGGATCTATAATAACACAATTTCGAATTCACAATATGGTATTAACGTGATCTTTGGCTCTTCAGCGAATACATTCTTCTCAAATGTGATAAAGAACTGTTTACATGGAATATACTCACAAGCAACTTCAAACAATGGCAACAATACTTTCTATAACAATCAACTTATCAATTCGCCTTCTGCAAGTGGTGTTCAAAACAACCAACCAAGTTTTGACATCGCTAAGAGTCAGGGAGTTAAAGGTCACAACCCTCCTAGGCATCACTAAGGTATCCATTATCACCACCATCAACTATTGAAGCATCCGTAATCGCGGGCTGCCAAGTCTGTAGGCAGTAAACAATCTCTACAAGTTATTAGTGGCTGGACATGATTGGCGTACGCTACGAACGAAATGGACTTGCAGCGTAGTAAATACGATAACTAATAACGAGAGTGTGGTTGATTCTGCTTATGGGAACGGTATAGCTTGTAACAGGTTTTTCATTATCCCTTAGTCGATCTACGACTATGTTATTAATTAGGTTAGTGGGTTTATTGTATTAAATAAACAGTATTATTTGAATGGGCATGCATACCCAGAGCCCTGACTAATGAGACTGCACTTATTGACACTATCTAGGCAAAATTGAGAACTTCTTGAAATCAGATAATTTCAAGGAAAGGAAGATGACGCATGAAAGCTATTCCGCGTTCGTGTTTTCAGGGTTTACGACTGAAGCTTGTACCGCTGCGAAACCTCATAACATAACTAGGTCGTGATATAGCAAAACAATCTACTACGATCTGCATTCAAATTATTTTTATTATTTGCTTGTATTGTTCATATAATGATAACGATCACTCTAGTCAAGATTAAATCATATTTATCAATATCATTCTCCTCTTTTGCACAAGGACTAACAGCGATCATCGTTCTAGCACTCCTCACTTGCGCTGTACTAAATAACATAGAGGCCTATGCACAAATATTTCCAATTCATACTAATATGACTAGTACTACTGCTTCTGTCACTCCTAGTCATCCGCCAACATTGCAACAGCGGCAGCAACAACAACCAAGTCAGCCTAACCTACACTTAGTGAAGATTACATCACCCATTAAAGGTCAAGTAGTTCCTGTCGGAAAAGATCTCAGAATATCCGGAACATCTCTAGATAACGCAACAACGACAACAACATCTGGCTGCAGCGTCTCAGTTAAGGTGAATGGGGTCAATCCGTATCATAATGCCTCGCAGAACGGTACTAGTGGACACAACTACTCAAAGTGGAACTTTACCCTCATCCCCTCCTATACTGACGTAAAACAAGGCCAGAATAAAATAACTGCCAAATTTTCATGTAGCAGTAATCCTAGTGCAATATCACACTATAGTGTAAATGTAACAGGTGTAGCAACAAAATTGAGATCGAACTCACCAGCTACCAATTCTTCTACCAGTCCTGTTTCTTCAAATGCTACCAGTCCTGTTTCTTCAAAATCAGCTTCTGCTGCGAAGCTGATTCTGAATAACAAGAACCATAATTTAAAAGTATTAGCAGTTTCACTTCATTTAGACAAAAATTCCCTTCACCCAGGAGATAAGCAGACTATGACAATTAGAGTCCTTGACAAAAACTCCAGTAATACTGTCGCAGGAGCCTCCGTAGTGGGAAGAATTACAAACCCAGTCGGACCATTTAAGAAGGTAGGGGGCACTACAGACCATAGCGGTAAGGCTTCTTATTATTGGACAGTCAAAGACGGAGATACAACTGGGAAATATAAGGTGACAACAGACGTATCTGCTCCTGGTTATGAAAAGTACTCGACTACAAAAACGTTTAAAGTGACCCCTATCCCTGTTACGACCCCCCGATACAGTTCTTTGCCGTCAACTCATGATTATACCAATACCAATACCAATACTAATACTAATACTAATACTA
>CAKOFP010000309.1 GCA_933226995.1 Candidatus Nitrosopolaris rasttigaisensis
AAGCAGGCGTGTATGTTGGTGTGGACCACAACATGAATCATGTATTAAAGGGTGGAGCATTCGCTGTATTGGCAGTTAACAACGCTACCGCAGGTGACCAGCCTCCTGGAACTTGGGTACCTCCAAAGGCCAGTAGTTTTGTCGGTGGTGATCAGCAGCCAGCGGCGATGAAAATGATGAGTTCACCAGCAGCAGGAGCAAAAGCAACCAAATAATGGACTGAACGAATAGAAACCACTCTAATCTTTCCTCTTTCTTTTTTGTGGCTGTTCCTTTGACTTCTTGCATCTCAGTAATGGTTGTTAAATTATCGATTATCGTAAAACATAGCTCCTTTGGCAATCCGTTTGAATCACGGACTAGGCATAGATAGATAAGACCTATGACCCTTCACAAGTTGTGTTAGTTATTTATCATACATTTCCAGCAGCTGACAAGAAGGTTGACATCTGTTTGCGTAATAATATTGTCGCTTCCACTAATATTACTGGTAACACTACTACCCAATAAAGACTTGTTCGATCGTTATTCCTGATTTTACTCTTATTATCGTCATCATTGAAACACGACCCTATTTCTAATCGTGCCTAGATTTTCGATAGAAATTTCTACTATATCGCCGTCCTTGAGATATTTTGGTTCCTTCATTGACATGGCGACACCTGCAGGCGTGCCTGTCGAAATGATGTCACCTTCTTCTATAGTCATTATGGAGCTCAGGCTGGAAATTATTTTTTTTATAGGAATTACCATATTTACACTTGAGGATTTCTGCCGCAACTCCCCGTTCACCTTAGTGACGATCTCTAAATTTTGAGGATCTGAGATCTCGTCTTTCGTTGTAATCCATGGACCACAGGGAGCAAAGGTATCAATACTCTTCCCTCTAGTGAATTGCTTATCTTTAAACTGGATATCCCTTGCAGACACATCATGCAAAATCATGTATCCGAAAATAGAGTCGACAGATTGCTCTATCGAGGCCTTTTTTGTATCCTTACCAATTATTGCGGCAATTTCCGCCTCGTAATCCAAGCGTTTAACAAATGAAGGACAGACAATGTTACTGTAGGGAGAATTCAAGGTGGTCCTTGGTTTCATAAAAATCACCGGCTCATCAGACGGAGTTAAACCTGCCTCTTTAGCGTGATCATAATAGTTGAATGCTAAACAGATTATCTTTGGGGGGTTTGGCAGAGGTGCCAATAGCTCGGTCTCATCTACCTTATGAGCATATTCTAGCTTTCTTTGATGTTCTTTAACTTCTTCTAGCCAGCCTTTGAACATAAATTCCTTAATGCTGGACGGTATGGGTATTCCTGTCTGGTCTTGGATTTCTGGTCTGGTAATTAGTCTTTTTCCATCCTCTGAGACTATGGCGTAGGTCTCGAGCAGACTGGCATTCTTTATTCGAGCAACTTTCATTTCATTTCATTCATTCTTCCTGTCTCCTTCTATCTGTGAGTGAATATCGCGGTATTGCCACCGTTTATCTTGCAAAAGCCGAATCTCACAAGTTGAACCTGCGTACCTTCGTTCAGGGATGATACGAATGACTCAGCAAATCCTTCACATGTCTCGAGACTGTTTGTGTTATAGTTTTCTCCTAGGTAGAGTTCCCTAGCAATCATAACTCTGTACGGTAACGCATCAGCAGCTGCAACCCATTGGATTTTCGGCATATCATGGTTTATCTCGTCGCCCGTCTGCTCGACTATTATTAATCTTCCACTATTATTCGTATTACTAGCGTGAATAGGCCCGCCGCCACTATTATTAGTGCTACCGGTACTACTACTAATACTATTGTCCGAAGCACGAAGCTGGGGAACATATTCGGATTTAATATCAGCGATCCTCGTATTGTATAACTCCATCAGCCTTATTTCATCTCCAACTCTTAGGCTAGCTGCATCGTCGCCAGCGATGTAAAAGGAATTTGACACACGTATCTTTCTGTGCCCCAGATTCATGCTCGGATGGTTGCTCAAAGTTACCTCTTTCAGATGACCATTTCGCACTTGCAATTGAACAGGATCTTTAACGAAAAATAACCTGATGCATTGAGGGTCAATAATTTTTCTGTTGAATGCTTCAAGTGCCTCAAATGGTGGCTTAGTCTCAGACAAGGTCAGACCCAAAGAAAGGACAAATTTGCGAATTGCCTGTGGTAAAAAACCTCTCCTTTTGATCGCGGCCAAAGTCGGAAGACGAGGGTCGTCCCAGCCTTGAACAAGGCCCTTTTCTACCAGCGGCTTAATTTTCCGCTTGGAAACAGGCATACCTTCGAACTCCAACCTCGAAAATTCTAACATCGAAGGCTTACGAAGGGAGAGCCTTTCGAGAATAGCAAAGTACAGTGCATTGCGTAATTCATACTCCTTTGTCCGAAGTGCATGCGTTACGCCATCGAGGCTGTCTTCTAAGGGGGCTGCAAAATCATAAGTCGGCCACACTCTATTAGAATTACCTAGTTTTGGGTGGTGGCCTTCGATTATTCTAAAAAGCGTAGGATCTCTCATGGCTGTATTTTGATCAGCCATGTCACCTTTGAATCTGAGCACCGCAGTATTTGGTTCGAATGAACCATCGAACAATTTTCTTACTAGGTCTCGGGTGTTCGTTGCATCCGTTCTGCAATCACAAGGAAGTCCTTTTGACCGCAGATCTCGCATTACAGACTGGGTACATCTGCACACATATGCTCCACCAAGCTCCACTAATTTCTTACCGTATTCACATAATAATTGGATATCGTCAGACGTGTTCTTCACAATATCTGGTTCTATTCCAAGCCATTCTATGCCTTCTCTGATCGCGTCATAATACTCTGTTTTTTCGTTTAAAGGATTCGTATCGTCGAAACGTAGGATTAACTTCCCGTTGTACCTACGAGCGTATTCATCGTCAATAATTGCAGCTTTGGCGTGTCCTATATGAGGATATCCATTTGGCTCCGGAGGAAATCTTGTAACGACATTGCCCATTTTCGCGTCATATAGTGCAGGCAGGTTTGCGCCATGATCTGCCGTCCCCTTTTTCTTAGCAGCAGTTTCATGAGGTCCGATACGTGCAAACAGGGTTTTTTGTTCGTTTAACGTTAAAGCATTTATTTCCTCTAGCGTGATTTTGATTTCAGGAATCAGAATTTTTAAATTGCTCCGAAGATCTGGTCTTTGAGCAATAATTTTGGAAATAACAGTTTCATCCCTCGCCTTTCCTCCATACTGTATGGCATTTTTTAAAACGATAATTTTAATGATATTCCTAGTGTCTTCATCAAGTGGGTAGGATGATGACGACGTCAATAACGCTACAAGCTCCTTTCAACTATAAAGGAGGCAGAAGATTCGAGTGCTCTTTTGGCTTCTGAATCTGCGTAATCAGCTAATGATTGTACTGCCTTTTCTATATGTGTTCGTGCGGTCAATCTGATCTCTTGGTCTATCCCTATAGTAGATATAGTTCCAACCGCTTCCTTCAGATCGCTGGCCGACGCATTCTTTCTACCAAAAATTTTGAGGATCTTGCTTCTGTTCTCACCCTTCGCATTACTCAGGGCTAGAAGTATCGGATAAGTTTTCTTTCCTTCTCGCAGATCGTTGCCTACTGCTTTGCCAGTGAGCTTAGGATCTCCTGTGATACCGATCAGGTCATCAACCAGCTGAAATGCTATGCCGATATTCCTTCCAAACCATGAAAGACGTTCCACATCGACGGCGCTCGAATTCGGGGCGGATAATACGCCCAAAGCGCAGGAAAGCTCGAATAACGCGGCAGTCTTTTTACTAATCATATTAATGTATTGGGGCGAGTCGATCGATAATTTATTATTCATTGAAGCCAATTGGACGTCTGTAGCTTGACCTTCGCATACCTGTATGCATGCTGAAGAAAGCTTGGCGACCATCTCACAGATTGCTTTTTCCGGAATGCCCTTGGCCCTTCCATGGACAGCCAACAGCTCGAATGCCTTTGAAAATAAAATATCGCCTGCCAAAATGGCTAATGGCATACCATAGTGCTTGTGAACAGTTTGAACACTGTGGCGCATATCATCGTTATCCATTATGTCGTCGTGTACGAGCGAGAAATTGTGGACAAGCTCCACGGCAGCAGCAGCGGGCAGAGCCCCTCTTAGGTTCCCACCAAACATCTCACTTGACTTAATTAATAGAAATGGACGCAAACGCTTACCCCCGCTTATGATATAATGGGATGACGCCCGGTACAATTCAACGGGATCGCCCTTTAACGAAGAAAGGATGTATTGGTTCACGCTGGAAGCGTTAGACTCTAGCTCGTCCTTAATATCGATGGCCTTCATCGGTTGCGACTAGCTCCATCTGCTAGATAGCCAGTCAATATATACCTTGAACTCTTCAAGTCTTTGATATTTTTGGCTCCGACCAAGAACATTGCACTCTTAAGTTCCTCTATTATCATTTTTGCAAATTCGAACAAACCTTCCTTTGATTCTGCTGCTTTACGCAAAAATGGATAGGCCATACCACACATGTCAGCGCCTAATGCAATGCACTTGGCAACTTCTAAACCGTTGCGCAGACCACCAGAAGCGATCAGCGGCACCTGCGGGACAGACTGCCTGACTTCGATAAGACTGGCAGCTGTTTGTATTCCCCAATCCCAAAACAATTCTCCCAGACGAATTTTGACCTTGTCTTTTTGTGTCTCTGCGCGCAATTTCTCTACTCCTGCCCAGCTAGTTCCTCCTGTGCCGGCCACATTGATTGCGGAAACGCCAGCCAACGCCAGCCTGATTGCAACTTCCCTAGAAATCCCAGACCCTACTTCTTTTACCATTACAGGCACATCCAGACTCTTTACTAGTTCTGAAATGTTTTGAAGCACTCCTCTGTATTTTGGTTCTCCTTCTGGTTGGATAAGTTCTTGCAACGGGTTGAGGTGAATCACAAGAGCATTCGCCCCTATCATTTCTAGAATTTTTCTAGTATCATCAACAGAAAGGCCTTTAGCAAGCTGCGCACCACCGATATTTGCTATCAGGAACGCGTTAGGAGCATTTTTTCTTGCTATAGAATATGTATCTGCAAGGTCAGTACTCCTAAGACCCGCTCTCTGGCTACCAAGGCCCATTCCGAAACCATACTTTTCTGCGAGTTCGCCTAGTCTAGAGTTAATTTCGGTTGCTTCCGGAGTTCCACCAGTCATCGAGTCTATGATAATGGGGGCAGAAAACTTATGACCCAAGAAGTTGGTAGAAGTGTCAATTTCCTCATAATCAATCTCAGGTAACGCATTATGTACAAATTTAATGTTCTCCAAATAAGTAGAGGTAGTCTTCGCCTGGACATCTTTATGCAGAGGTATATCAATTCCCTCTTTCTTCCGCCGTTTAATAATTTCCAGATCCGGCGGCATGTCAGAAGCATTCGGCAATCTTATCCACTCTTCTTCTTTATGCCTCTAATTATGGTACCATCAAAATCGATACCCCCTATAGCATCCAAAACTCGTTGAGGCTTTAGTCCGTTAACCAGCAATACATCTGTTCCCGACGCTGCTATCTTAAAGGCTTCCCTAATTTTTCTGCTCATCCCCCCTGTGACGTCCGTAAGCATTTTTGAGAACTGTATCGATTTGTAGGTCGCGTAATTTATTTCCCGGATAATCTCTCGGTTCTTCGGATCTCTGTATAGTCCATCCACATTAACTAGGAAGATAGTCTTTGTAGGCATTAGTACCTTTGCTAGAATTGTCATCAAGGCATCTCCTGAGAAAATAGAATAATTTCGACTATTTACATGAACAACATCCCCAAAAGTAATAGGAATTATTCCCCCCTTGGCAATAGTTCTGAGTTCTTCAATTTTAGTAGTGATTGGTCTGAAACCATTTGTGAACATGGAAGGCATAACGGCATACGGATTTGCTCCTTCCTTGATCAAAGAATTGACGATGATTTCGTTTAAAGCAATCATCGATTCGTGAACTATTGAAATACCCCGCAAGTCATATCCATCAGGCTTGGTGTGCATCCTGTATTTGACAGACCAGTAATGTCCAAATGATCCTCCACCGTGGACAAAGACTGCAGGCATCTGCACAGAGGCCAGCACGCGGGACAGGTCCTTTATCGCCTTAAAATTGGGTGAAAGGGGTTTTTCTTTAAAAGTTATAACGGAGCCGCCCAGTTTCATTAGCAGCAGCGCAGATCTCATCTTTCTCACTCCATGATTTTGTTTAGATTTAAAGTTTAGTATTAGGATACAAGGACTCCATTATAATCTACCTTCACCGGAATCGATTCACTGCCCCATCCGTTCTTACTAATGCCTTCAAAAAATATTTTGAATCTATCATCATTAGAAGGGACCAGCACAATAATACTTCCTCCTCCTCCTGCTCCGGTTAGTTTAGCTCCCCATGCTCCATTTGACAAACAAAGGTCAACCAGTTCATCGATTATCTTATCTGAAACGCCGATCTCTTGGAGTAACACCTGGTTCTGACTCATTAAATTCCCCAGCATTTGTTCATCGCCTTCTTTAATTGCGGCGAAGGCTTTCTGGCAAATAATGTTTGAAAGTGAGGCCAAGACCTTAAATGAGAATCGATTCATATCTTTGAATTTTTTTACGGAGGACACCAAATTTGCAGTCGAGTGCTTCTTTCCTGTATTTATCAATCCTAATGACAACTCTTTCTTTGAGTAAATATTTTTGAAGCCTTCGCTTTTGACAAAGTACATCATACCACCAAAGGTTGAAATATTGCAGTCAGCGCCCGAGGAGTCCTTATGGATTAAACGTTCCGATTCGGCAGCCTTGGCACATACCCAATACCTATCCGGTTCGTGAAATAATGAATCGACTGCAGCTGTTATTGCTACGCAGCAGGCTGCAGAAGACCCGAGTCCTACACTCTCTGGAAGGTTTGAAACTAACTCAATATCCAGTCCAAGATTGCAACCTCGTTCAGAAAGGACCAATCTTGCACATTCACACAAAGGCGCCAAAATTGTTTTTGCTTCTTTGGTACCTTTATGCAGGTGAAATCTCGAATCCTCAAACGAACCAATGAGTCCAAGGTCTGAAGTAATATTGATACTACCGGCGGTGTTTACATACACCGTTACATTGACACGTCTGTCAATTGCCGCCAAGATCGCCGGGTTATCATAGACTACAAAATGTTCGCCAAACAAAACAACCTTTCCAGGCGCAGATGCTCTTGCAGAGCTTCTTTTCAATCTCATGTAAAAATAATTGATGCGTAACCAACCACATTATTTGTGTCGCCTACTATATCACCGCTTGTGGCATACCTTAACAATTCTCCTTTGGTCGCGCCAAGTGCTTTGGCTGCTGTCATTATTGATGCAATTGCACCATAACCACAGGCAGAAACATTAAGTCGCTCCAAAGTAGTATAAAAAATCGAAGTATCTAGAGACAGTATAGCCTCAATCAACTCGCGATCCTTTCTGTGAGCCGCGCTGTTTGGTTCGTAATGGGTAAAATCCGAGGAAGCGATAAGCAATGCGTTAAGATTTCGCGTGGAGTCGGCTATAGACTCGCCTATTTCTGATGCCGTACCTTTGTCTTGTATAATCATTATAATTGGCACTACTTTGAATTGATTTTTTTTTATATATTGAAGAAATGGAAGTTGAACCTCAAGACAATGGTCCCTGCTGTGCGCTAAATCATCAAAATCGAGGATCCCTGAATTTTCGGAAATCCTTGAAGCAAGCTCGGTATCTATTTCAACTTGACCTAAAGGAGTCTCCCAGATTCCGTCCCTCACGGTTGCGAGGCCTGTTCCAATCCCATAATGATTAGGGCCTATCATTACTACTCGGTCGAAATTCATCGAAGATGTTTCATAATATCCGTTTGCTGCCACGGCACCAGAATAAATATATCCTGCATGAGGCGATACAATTCCATAAATTCGCCTTCGCCTGAGTTCTTTGGACGGTGGCAAATCACCTGGACCAAAACGTCGTTCTTTAAAGGAAAGTTCTATCAGTTGATTAAGCTCATCTGCACCTGAGGGATAGAATAGGCCCGCAACAGCTGGCGCTCTTCTATTCCCCCGAATCAAGAAATTTCCTCGACTAACTTCGTTTCAAAGTCATCGATCGGCATCTTCATATCGCTGTCTAATTTGATCGTTCCTTGCTTCTTTAAAACCTCCCTCGCAAGCAGCCAGTAAACAGTGGCGAGGGCTTTTCTTCCCCTATTATTTGCAGGAATTACTAAATCTACTTTGGAAGTAACATTGTCACTATTCGCGATTGCTATTACCGGAACACCCGCTCGGGTAGCTTCAATGACCGCCTGTTGATCCGCCTGTGGGTCGGTAACGATTACTATCTCTGGCTCCATATATTTTGGTAAAGAGGGGTTCGTGAAAGTTCCTGGCATAAATCGTCCAAGTATACGTGTAGCACCTGTAAGTTCGCAGAATTTCTCCACAGGAGTTTTACCATATTCTCGCGCAGATGTGACTGCGACCTTTGAAATGGCTGAACGCCCGATGAATTTTGCTGCCACGTCTATTCGTGACAGTGTCTTACTGATATCAAGTATGTACAATCCTTCTGGATTTGCACGAACGATAAACGGTGTCATGTATTTAGTCTTTACCGGTGTCCCCACACGAATACCAGTAGAAAGGATCATCTTTTCCAAGTTCTCTTCTTCTGGAAGATAGTCCTCTGCGTCTTTTCTCTCCTCCTGAGGTCTGTCCGAATTTAGATCCGTCGAGGGAGGCTCGCTGTTATTGTTATTATTGTTATTATTGTTATTATTGTTATTATTGTTATTTTCTGGATTAGAACTACTGTCAGTGCTACCGCCACCATTGCTCGTGCTGCGTCCCTCGACAGCGGGGGAGATGACACCCTCTGAAATCTCTGCCTCGTCACTCATTTTAATTAGAGGACAGTTCAGCCATGCCATCTATTAAATCATACTCCGTTAATCTTAGAAGTTCGTTTAGTTTTGCTACTCGCTCACCCCCGAGTATGCCAGCTTTCAACATTTTTGAGTCGGTCGCAATCCCGATATGAGACAGATGAGTATCGATAGATTCTCCTGATCTGTGTGACGTGATAAGTTTAATGCCATTTGCTGCACACTCTTGAGCGAAATTCATGGCATCGTAAAGGCTTCCTGCTTGGTTGACCTTCAAAATTGCTCCGCTACATGCATTATGCTGGGCCGCCTTTTTGGCACGCATAGTGTTTGTGACTAACATATCATCTCCTGTAACAATGCAATTTGTGTTATCTTTCGTGATACGTGCTGTGCCTTCGAAGTCTTCTTCATTAACAGGATCCTCAACGTAAATGAGCTTGTAATTCTTTATCAGCTGATTAACATAGTCTATTTGCTTTTCCCTGTCACGAGTTATACCCTGTCTTTTGTAATTATACATGCGGGTTTTCTCATCCCAAAATGACGAACTTGCGAAATCAATCCCAAGTGACATGTCGTCACCCATCGTAAAACCGCAGTTTTTGACAGCGAGGTCTGTAATCTCCAATGCCTGATCATTATTTGCGTTCGGTGCCCATCCGCCTTCATCTCCCCGACCGTAAGTAAAATCTTCGTCCTTAGCTTGGATGACTGATCGCACTTCTTTGTGAAGTCTGAAATTCATTTCCAAGGCTTCACAGATGTTTCTTGCGCCGATAGGACATGCAAGAATTTCCTGTATGTCTGGAGTACCTGGTCCGGCGTGAGCACCCCCTCCCAGTATGTTACCTAACGGAAACGGAAACCTATATGGCTTATGTGGTTTGAGCAGCATGAACATCGGCATGGCCAGTGCCTTTGATGCAGAATCAACGGATGCCAAGCTGAGCGCATAAGCAACCGCACCCCCAATCACTGAATACCTCTCAGTATCGTCAATCGATCTAAGCGCATCGAAGATTTCCTTTTGGTTCTCGGCGTCTAATCCTATGAATCTTATTTCGTTGGCTTGGAAAACCTCCAATGCCTTTTCAGGACTATTTCTTGGGAAACTCTGAGCTTCATGTTTTCCCACACTTGCTCCAGATGGCGCACAAGCTCTACCTGAGAATTTTTTATCTGTTGTGACGTCAATTTCGATGGCTTTAGCTCCCCTGCTATCGAAGACGATTCTGCTGTTGAGCCCGGTAATTGAAGGCATTAAAACCTATTCATTCGGTTTCTGACTGAATCTCGGACATTCTGCGTCTCAAAGCTTCGTAATATGGTATTACTTGATATATAGTTTCGACTGTGGAGACGAACATCCTTCTACAGCAATAGCGCTTTATATTCAATGAATCGCTTACTTTAGCTGGTTCTTCGCCTGCTTTTATCCTGTTAGTATACTCTAGATATTTGTCTCCGATTAATTTTCCACAGGTGAAACATCTCACAGGCACTAGCATCGCAGAATCTAATTATTCAATGTGTTATAAAAACCATTTTCTGGCCGCATGCCCTGGAGTTGGCTCGTTACATAGATACGTCTTAGCGTGTTGGCAATAGTCAAATTACCGCGTATAGGATACGATCTTATATTGGTATATCGTTGGGCTGAAAACAATATGTGTTGCCCGGCACACCGTATTAAGGGAACTACGACGGTGATTTCTCATATTGGTTTGAACGATTTCAGCCCTTTTGACCTCCAGCAAGTCTTCCTTATGCTCCTTTGAACAGGCTAGACAACTCATTAATGGTTAACGACTAAAATTAATAGAGTACGTAACAAGAGTCAGAATGGTCAATAACATGGTATCCTGTATATGTGATTCAACATTAACCCTAACAGGTTAGTATTCTCTAAAACCTAATATTCAAATTAGTCCTCGAAAATCATTAAATAAAATAAAAAAGCGGGAGTCGCCCAGCATGGCCAAAGGCGTAAGACTGAGGCTCTTATCCCTTAGGGGTTCGTGGGTTCAAATCCCATCTCCCGCACTCGCTTATGCCGAATGACGAGTTGGCCTGGGAGATAATGACTTGAAAGCTTCAAACACCTCTTGGCTGTGTCCACTTGGCTTGACCTTCGCAAATAGTCTAATGATTCTCCCCTCTTTATTGACCAAGAATGTTGATCTGTTGACGCCAAAATATTCTCTACCCATAAAACTCTTGGGACCATAGACCGCGTACTTTTTTGAGATCTCGTTCTCAGAGTCAGTAACAAGTAAATAGGGAATTTTCATTTTCTCTCTAAATTTTAGATGCGATTGGGCATTATCCGGGCTAACACCTATAATTTCAATATCAATGTCCTTGAACCTCTTGTAGTCTCTTGAAAATTCAGTCGCTTCGACCGTACATCCAGGAGTGAAGTCCTTGGGATAAAAGTACACAACAACATTCTTCCTGCCGCGGAAATCTGAGAGTTTAATGTTGTTGCCATCTAAGTCTGTTAAACCAAAATCGGGTGCCCAATCTCCTTGTTCTAGTGTCGTCATTCTTCCTTCCTCTGCCTTAGTGTCCATTCCATTATTACAACCAAATGATGATAAAAAACCTTGCATCTCCTACGTTACTATTGACCGTGGACGAATGCATAAAAAACAAAATTGTCTAAATACGATTCCGTTTCTAATATTAATAACGAAACAAAAACAGCTCCGACTTTCGTTCTTGAAAAATCGAATCAACTCCTGTCTTTCCGTTGCTCATAGTCCGAGCCAATTCTCTTGATTGACCCGATCTCCTCTTTTTTCGAACAGATTTAAGAGCGGTTTTTGCTGTGATATAGCGGAGTACAGATAACTATGCAACAACAACAACAATTTCTTTGGATGCGATTATACATAGCAATTTTTTCGCAGCGCCAAATTAAGAAGTGGAAATAGGCTTTCTGTCGCTTTTAGGCGACTTCTTGCGTGACCGTTGCCACCCAGGTTGTATTAATTGCGGTTTTTAGATTTGTGACTGGTCTAGCCCCGTCAAAAAATTCGACGAGGAGGAGGAAGTGTTACAACAATGGTCCGAGTGCGCACACTTACTGTAGATTGCAGTTTCTTGGCTTGCGCATGAGGATTCACAGGTTGATTACTTGCTAAATTATTAAAGTCAGCGCCAAGGGACTGGTAATATCCCACAGTTAAGATATAACATTTGCCAACAAAATATGCAGATTGAATCCATGGAAATGACAAGAGACGAAGAATCAGTATTCGACGAATTATATTCTCTGATCTCAACAATCAGTGGGGCAAAATACGCAGAAACACGTTATCATTGTCGAATAATTAACGAAGTGAATTTCAGCAATGGAGAAATTGAACTGATACGCAGCGTTTCACATTCAGGCTGCGGCATTCGAGTTTTGGTAGATGGCTGCTGGGGTTTTACCAGCACAAGTAACATTTCGAAGGCCGCATTGAAAAATGCCCTTTATGAGGCAATATCCATTGCGAAATTATTATCTGGAAACAAGAGAAAAAAGGTGGAGGGACTCGCTGAAGTGAATCAAATGGCCAAGGGTCACCTGGAAGCGAGGGTAAATGGAAATCTCAAGAACATAGATATTGAACAAAAAGTAAAAATTACGAAAGATGCCGAACGGGCCGCTCGAAATTATTCCGAAAAAATAAGATCGGCGTCTTGTATTTATCGAGAGATTTTGGATCATAAGATCATAGTCAATACAGACGGCGCCGAAGTACAGCTGTCTGATTCTAAGCCAGAGTTTAATGTAACAACTATCGCAGCAGAAGGAAACGAAACTGCAACTACGTCCGAAGGCATAGGGATAACAGGTGGGTGGGATGATCTATTCGCTAAGCACAATCCTCTAGATTATGCCATTTTAGCATCTGAAAAAGCTGTAAAATTACTTAAAGCAAAACACGTACCTGGCGAGAGCACAACTATTATTTTAGATCCTGGAATGGTGGGTTTGATAGCCCATGAAGCTATCGGTCACCTGGTGGAAGCAGACTTTGTTCTGTCAGGATCACTCGTGAATGATAAGATAGGACAAAGAGTTGCAAGTGATCTGGTCACTTTAATAGACAGTGGAGAGTCGAAGACTTTTCCAAAAGGAGCAGGCACTATTGCAGTTGATGACGAGGGAGTTAGGGCTGAAAACGTTGTCATCATAGAAAACGGATATCTAGAGTCTTTCTTACATAACCGTGAGAGCGCTTTTATATTTGACGCAAAACCAGCTGGAAATGCACGTGCA
>CAKOFP010000310.1 GCA_933226995.1 Candidatus Nitrosopolaris rasttigaisensis
ATATAAATGCTAAACCTCTTCCTTGAAATGATTTTGACTCGAATTTATCAAATAATCTTGGGAATTCGTATTTTCGTGACTTATTATCGCTATTGCAATCATATTATCATCTTCCTTTTCGTTTCAAGAGCTATCGATATATTCAAAGCCCGTACTTTGTATATTCAAACTCGAGCCCTTGTTTCTCCCAAGGGCAGCCATTACCATTCGTGATAATGAGATAAGAGGTAAGGTCAAATTATTGAGCCTAGATAAATAGATACAGACAGCAATATACAAAAAGACTAATATGAACCAAATAAGTGCGTCTCTTTCTAAAAACGAAGGCTGCTAAGTATTTTATTTTGAATATTTCCTAAATTTGGAAAAAGATCGTTATAATCTCGTAGAATATTAAACTACACGCCTGATTTAATCAATATTGGTTTATGTGTTCGATTATCGGGTACAAAGGTCAGTTAAATGTAGCGTCTGTATTAGTAGATAGCCTAAAACGAATGGAATACAGAGGTTATGATAGTGTGGGGATAGCCACAATAAATAATGGCAAGATCCTAGTTAAAAAGGACGTAGGCAGGGTAGCGGATGTCAACAAAAGTCTTGACTTGGGAAGAATGCCTGGCCACACAGGTATCGGACACACCAGGTGGGCTACTCATGGCGGTGTTACAGACAAAAATGCCCATCCTCATTATGGTTGCACTGACAGAATAGCCATCGTACACAATGGGATTATCGAGAATTATAGGGAGCTTAGAGAAGAGCTTATTTTCTTGGGTCATATTTTTATAAGCGATACTGATAGTGAGGTAATCGCACACCTTCTTGAAAGGTATTATGCGGAGCAAAAAAATATAAAGAAAACTATCATTCAGACCTGCAGAAGACTAAAAGGAACGTATGCATTTGTGGCAGCATTTGAGGATGGCACAATATGTGGATCGAGATACGATGAACCGCTCATAATTGGATCAGTTAACAATGGATATTTCATCTCAAGTGATGTTCTAGGATTTCTAGAATACACAGACAAAGCTGTTTTCCTTGAGAATAGAGACATCGTAATCGTTGATTCAGAAACTTGCCATATTTTTGATCTCGAGGGAAACATTGTGAATCGGCCAATCACCAAAGTAGCATGGGAACTAGCCGCTATAGACAAAGGAAAATATGCACATCATACCCTCAAAGAAATCCATGAACAACCCAAGATAGTGGAAAAAACGGGAACTCAAAATTTGAAGATACAAGAATTCTGTAATATTCTAACAAACTCTAAAACTGTATTACTTACAGGTAGCGGAACAAGTTATCATTCTGCTTTGATTGCCAAACACATCTTGTCAAAATTTGCAAAAATTCGCGCTGAGGCTATTATGTCAAGCGAATTTCAGTATACGTTCGACGCTATTGACAATACTTCAGTCTTAATTGCCATTTCTCAGAGTGGAGAAACAGCAGACGTTTTGCAATCAGTAAAGGCTGCAAAGCAAATGGGGGCCAGAATACTTTCTATTGTCAACAATCCAACTTCATCCCTAGCGAGAATTAGCGACTCGTCTTTGAGCATAGACTGTGGGCCTGAAATAGGAGTAGCAGCAACCAAAAGTTTCACGGCTCAACTGTCTCTAATCTATACTATAGTGGATAGGTTATGCAAGGGTTGCCTAGACTTTGAGGCGAATAAAGCGTCTCTTGTTGACGCACTTCGACAAGTACTAGACACTGAAATTCAAATCCACAGTATTGCAGAGGGACTGCGAGATGCAAGAGATATTTATATCATCGGTAGATCTATCCATTATGCTATCGCGCTAGAAGGCGCGTTAAAAATAAAAGAACTGGCTTATATCCATACAGAAGGCATTGCAGCAGGCGAATTGAAACATGGCCCACTAGCATTAATTGATAGAAACAGTTACGTACTACTAGTAAACCCTAACGATATCGCTTCTGAAGATAACATATCTAGTGCTTATGAAATAAAAGCAAGAGGAGCTACAATAATCGGTATTTCTGATAGGCCAAATAATGTATATGATATATTTATCAAGATTCCATCTGTGAAGAGTACGTTCTATCCTATTATCGAAGTATTGCCCTTTCAGATTCTAGCATATTATTTGGCACTTGCAAAGAATGCAGATCCCGATTATCCACGCAACCTTGCCAAGTCAGTTACTGTAAAGTAGGGGCATGTATGACAGCCGTAGCCATTGTGTTATTTGAAATGGATCAACACGAAGAAGCAAATGGAAAACATCTTCCATCGTTAACTAATAAATCTAGGGCTAACAGTAAAAGAATTTTGATTGTAGATGATGAGCCGGATATAACGCTTTGTTTCAAGATGGCACTAGAGGATAATGGGTTCAAAGAACATGTTGACGTATATAATGACCCTTGTATGGCATTAAGTGCTTTCAGTCCAGGTTCGTACGCTCTCTTGCTATTAGATATCGCCATGCCAACAATCAACGGACTGGCATTATATGAAAAAATCAGAAAAATAGATAGTAAAATTAAGGTATTGTTTATAACGGCCTTTGACGTCGATTATGAAGTTTTCAGGAAGCTATATCCAAGCAAGGAATATGAGGATGTAATAGCCACACTGCTAGAAAACAGCGAAGGATGTTTTATCAAAAAACCAATTGAAACGGATGATTTGGTAAGAAGGGTAAAGAAGGAACTAAATTAATTACCCCCGGTAATACATTTCTTCTCCGGCCTGGATAAATAGAGCAATTATGGCAATTCCGTACAACAAACTAGTCATACGGAATTATGTAATCATCTTTTGTTTCGAGCTCAACTTCTTGTTTACACGTTTTATCAAATCATCGCCTTCTACTGGCTTATGAATAAATCCGGATATACTCATACTGGAAAGTTCGTCTTTAAACAATTCGGCATACTCTTCAAATGCTGTTATAAAACAGACCTTTGCTTTTTTGTTTATTTGTATTATTTCCTTGAAGATTTGAAAGCCATTCATATTTGGCATGATGATATCTATTAGAATTAGATCATATCGGATTGGATATCTGGATCATTGAATAGCTCTACTCTAAATCCATTCTCTTCTAAAATGAACTTTAATGCTAAGCCTACATCTACTTCATCATCTACTATGCAAATTCTTTTCTTCCTTCGATAGTCACTCTTAATTCTGGTTGATTGTGATCTTGGTGTATCGTGTGAATAATATACATGCTTAAGATATAGAACAGTATTAGTACGGCCGACATCCATTATCATTCTATCAACAATCAACAGAGGGAGAATATCACATATTAATGAATCACATCTATTAGAGGACGACGACAATTAATAATTAATTTAAAGTGCCCAACAAGATCAACACAGATTTTTAATATTTGCTATAAATGAGTTGCAATAACATTATACATCTAATTCAGTTTGTATTCGTCAACGGGAGACTAAATGTGAATGTGGCTCCTTTTTCTCCACTTGCATTATTTTCTGCCCACATTCTTCCACCATGAGCCTCGATTATGCTTTTCGATATGAAAAGACCAGGTCCAGTACCACTAGTAGATTTTGTAACAAATTTTGTAAACAGCCTAGGTAATATTTCAGGATCTATACCAGTACCAGCATCCCTTATGCTAACAATAACTTTTTGGTTTTGCCTATTTTCGACGTTAATAGATATTGTTCCTTCATTAGTGAATTTAACGGAATTACTTAATAGGTTAGAAATAACTTGGGTTAACCTAGTCTTATCTGCTGCTATAACAACATCTTTGTCTTTATTTTCGTATATTAATTTAACATTTGACTTTTGAAAAAAATTTCTATAATCCTTTATGACATCTATTATCACTTGATTTAAATTGAATTGTTCTGTGCTCAGTTGCATTGTTTGAGTTTCAATTTTTGTGACATCTAAGATGTCCGATGTCAGTTGTCGCAACCTTTTTGCATTTCTTATTATTATGTCTAGAAGCACCAATTCTGCCTTCGCTTTCACTCTGCTTCGTCCTTTACAATCTTTTTGTCTTTTGGAATAAAGGACTTCAGAAAAGGTAAGTA
>CAKOFP010000311.1 GCA_933226995.1 Candidatus Nitrosopolaris rasttigaisensis
AAATGCTCTTGCTGTTGCTACATTATATGCCGCATGTCTAAAGGAAGGTGAGAAGGTCAGCCAAGCTCAAATCGCTATTGCAGGCAACACAAGTATCGTGACGTTGAGAAAAAGATTCCTAGATGTTAAGAGTATCTTCCCTTAAACTGCTTATCAGACCTATTGACCCTTGGTCAGATAAGGAGCTTCGGAGGGTCCGACGCTATAATTTTTAACAACCAAGAACGTCTAATAGATGTTGAGGTAAAGCCCGAATTTTCTTCCACAGGTGGATTTGAAAATGGATTCGAGACACACACCAGCAGGTAAAAGGAGATAGCTACTGTTATCGCTGCCGTTGCGATTATTGCTACAATTGAAATTCTAATCTTATTCCTGTTTTCAGCCAAATCATCAAAACCAAACCTCTGTCTTACTCTAGTTTTTTCAACCTACTGCCCATATAGTGCTATTACAAACTTGGAAAGTATGACGGATGGACGCATAACAAAAACCAGAGTATTACTTACCGGAGCAATTGCTGGTTTGCTATGGAAAAGGAATTACCTGTATACCGTAGTATGCAGGTAATTCGGGGGGTTCCAGGGAGGGGTTCCAAGAGGAAGGGATTCCAAAACCAATTAGCATTTCTCTGGAACGTCATGGATAGAAAAACAGATTCTTGTTAACATCCATCTCAAAGTGTCTCAGCGGCAAGAGACATAATGACTCGATTGCCATCTTCCAAATAACGAGCATTCGTGGTGGAATAAGCTCAATATTTGCGGCAGTGCTAATACGGTGGATTTCCTTATGTTGATAGCTACGCGACGTGCAAAAAGCACAAATAGGCGCGTGTAGAGATGATAATTGTAGAACTTCAATAACGATAATATTATCTATTATACCAGACTTTTTTGGGAGCTCAAATATGGAATTACCGAATCCATGTACAACTAGTTATTAATGTTCAAACATCAGGCTGTGAATCCGAATTTCAGAACCGATACTAAAGACTACTCCAAAGTAGAGGTTGCAAAGATTAATTCTAATGAACTTAGGGGGAATCTATTCAATGAATTTCGGAATCATTCGTCCGAAAATATTTCTTGGGAGTCTGAGCAGATAGCAAAATCACATGGAATCTACTTGGAATTCAACAGAGCAAAGACTGGAAATGAGAAAGACTGGATGTATATGTTCCGTATAACCCTACCTGGTGGTGGACCTATCACAGCAAAGCAGTGGAATATTCTAGACAGAGTATCAGATAGCTACACCATAGGACCAGAAAACGCGTATCCGCATGCAAGGCCAGGATTAAAAATAACAACAAGACAAAACGTACAGCTCCACTGGGTTAAGAAAATAAACGTAGTCGAGGCAATAAGAGACATATCAGAATCAGGGTTCTTTACAATGAACGGTTGTGGAGATAACACACGAAATGTAATAGGGTGTCCGTTATCATACCATTCAACAATTTTTAATGCTAATAAGTGGGCCCAAAGAGTTGGAAAATATTTTGCTCTTCCAACAGCTGCTTACATCGAAATATTCGAAATAGATCCAAAATATCTTAGGGATGGAGGCTTAGAAAACAGGATACCCGGAGTAAGTAGATTTGATTATGGACAAAACCAGCTTAACAGGAAGTTCAAGGTCGCCTTTTCCGCAATTCATTACGATGACATAAATAAAAAATATGTTCCAGATAACTGTGTAGAGCTGAGAACAAACGATATTGGTATCGCGCCAGTTATCAAATCTGATGGTACTGGTAGTGGTAGTGCTAAGGTAGAAGAGTTTCAGGTCTACGTAGGAGGGGGCCAGGGACAACAGTCTGGTAAACCAACCATTTCTGCCCTTGGTGAACCATTTGGCTTGTTTACTGAAGAAAATCTCATGAAAGGGCTAGACGCCATAGTAAGAGTTCAAAAGGATTGGGGAGACAGACAGAATAGACATTGGGCCAGACTAAAATATTTGGTTACTGTTAAAGGTATTGAATGGTTCAGAGAACAAGTACGGAATCTTGATGGAGTTGGAAGTATAAATTTTGAGCCTCATATTGAAGACTATGATTACGGCAACATAGACCTGCATCTTGGATGGGTAAAGCAGCCAAATAATAGCAGTCGATGGTGCTATGGCGCTTTCATAGAGAACGGTAGAATAATTGACGGAAGTCATAACGGGGATCTCAAAAGTATGGTAAAATATTTGATGAATAACTATCCACATATCGAATTATTGACTACACCTAATCAGCACTTAATGTTTTGTAACATAGAAGAGGAGCTAAAGGAACTGTTTGAAAGAGATATGAAGACGTTTGGATATGGATTTCGTAAAATAAACAGCGATAGTAACAAGAATAGTATTTCTGATGGTAAGACCCCGAAATATCGGGCATACTCAAACCTAAGAAGGTCATCTGGAGCTTGTGTTGGAAGAGATACATGCAGGCTAACTTATACAGATTCTGAAAAGTTTGAACCATATCTAATTGACGAACTAGAAAAAAAGTGGGGATATATGACTGAATCAATAGGTGTTACAGGTTGTGAAAAGCAATGTTACAGGCCTGCGACAAAGACAATTGGGTGGATAGGAACAGGTTTTAATCTATATCAGGTGGTACTTCTGGGTACACAAGATGGAAGACACCAAGGTCGTATACTAGTCGATCCATACTCAGGAGAACAATATCTTCATTTTGTACCTCGCAAAGATGTTGCCACGATAACTGACGCTCTTTTTGAATACTATGTAAGAAACAGATCAGAGGAAGAAGACAGGCCAGGCGGGATGGGATATTTCATTAGAAGAATCGGCCCAAAGGCGATAATCTCTTATCTAAAGTCAAATCCAAAGACTGCAGACTTGATGAAAAAAACATTCAAGTATAAAGTATAGTGGTAATACCCGAATGCCTTTCTTTACCAACGTTTGAACCAACATCTCAGCTACGGCCGTAATCTGTAACTCTGGAACTTCTAATATCAACGATGTCTTCTGTGATGGTATTTACAAGTCTATTTCACCATAATTGAGTCTTCACGTATTTAGCAGAAGGGAAACCCTTTCAATGCCAATGAAGCATTTCCGAAAGTATGCAACACAAAGACGGAAATAGGGAAATTTTTGTAAGAGAGATATGAAGGCTAACAGAAAGTAAAAGATTATCCTTCTGCACCATATATCGATAATTGCAGATACATTTAAAGGATGTGCAACAATAAAATAATCAGGTACAAGCCCTTTTGTTTGCCGTATTATTTCTGATGCTCTTGCCGCTTATGCTGCTCAAGTTCCTGTAGCCAATCAAATGATTTACCACACGTTTCGCATCGGTAGGATGGACTGGAAGTAGAAGACATCTCCAATAATCCATTTCCCACCGTCTTATTTATAGATTGTAGATGCTTGACGATAAATCATAATATGGCTTACAACAAAAGAATTGCAGGGAGTCGCTCCACTAAGGTGGAATTCGTGTTTGCCGGGAGATAGAGGCTGCATGGAAGCCCAGAAGCCATCTGCAATGCCTCGAGTCACCCCAGCAGTAGAACCAAAGAGATTATGAGGTGCATGAATGACGCCGCACTTGATAGATCAACACCCGATAGATCAAGAACATATATCCTTCTTGCAGGTCCAATCCCGCCCACCAAGATTATCCAAGCAACACGATAATTACAAAATTTGAATACGTATAGGCAATGATCGGATCATAAAGGTAAAAAATAGTGTAGGGTTGTTACTTTATGAATGAAAATAGGGATAATATCTGACACCCATGACGATATCGAAAATGTTCAAAAAGCAATAGAAATATTCAACGCCGAAGGAGTGAATTATGTGATTCATGCCGGTGACTTCGTATTTCCAGGAGTGGTTAAGGAATTTGAAAAATTGAATGCAAAATTAATTGGAGTGCTTGGAAACAATGATGGAGAGAAGGTACATCTATTAAAAAACTTCCTTGAGATAAATGGAGACTTGAAAGGAGAATTAGGTGAAATAGAGATTGACGGATTAAAGTTTGGGATATACCATGGAACAGCTAAAGAGGTTAAGGAGCAGCTTATCAATAGTGGAAAATATAATATCCTTATTTGCGGACATACTCACGTGAGAGAACCACTACATTCAGATGGAAAACATGAAAACAATGGCAAGACACTAGTTCTTAATCCTGGTGCTGCTCATAAAAAAGTTGCAAGCATATCTGGTGCATTTAAAGAGGGTGGAATTATTATTTTTGATATACAAACTAAAGAGTACAAATTTATTGATTTACCTTAACATCACGCTCTAGAATCAAAAAGTCTCTAAACAAAGTCCATACCCCATCCTTTTAGAGCATTCATGGTCTTCTTCTACTGGAATTGTAATACTCAATGGGGAAAGTGATACACAGACTCCCGTTCAACAAGCGCTTCTCCTACAGCAAAGACTAACTGAGCTAAATCATCCTGATCGTGCCTTGACAACTTATCCGAATTTAGGACATCTATTCAATCCGTCATCTCAATTGAATACTGGAGTCGGACCAATACAGCAGTATGTTTTAACAGATCTTTATGCATGGCTTTCATGTCATACTAATAACAGTAATGGGAATGATCGTGCCTTCTTAGCCAATACAAACCTTACTGCATCACCATCATGATCTTCATAGTCAAGTAGTCACAATATCCCACCATAGTAAATATTTCTTATCGCGCTTAATGTGATTCGAGCTGCTATTTTCCCAGGTCTGAAAATTGTTTATGTAATTCCAGTAGTACATGATGAGTATAATGATATTCGTAAGCTAGATAGTCTTGCCGTTGTTTTTCTTATCATTACTTGTGTAATCCCAAGTTGAATAGTATTTCGGCGTAATTTCTAAGATGACTGAATCTCCATCTTTGACGTTACTCATAAGAGAAGTTGCCATAGGATGAGCGAGGCTTCCAAGATATTTGACCATTATCTTTTCGGCTATTGGTATATTGTGATCGATGGTTTCATGAATTTTGACTTTTCCTTTGCCTCTAACTCCTTTGTATGGTGGATTGGGGTCATCAACACAATAATAGATGATATTTCTTCTGCTCAAATTTTCTTTTTTCTTTGAATTCTTGGAAGTCTCGATGTAAAACTTGTTATTGGTGGCATCAAAATAAAACCATGTTGGATGAATATTTGGATCTCCCTTGCTGTCAATCGTACCAATATGAATATTGAGTTTGTTATTGCCCAAAAAAATCCTCACTTCATCCTCAGTCAGTTCTCTGCCAAATCCGGGACTTGCATTCAGTATTTTCATATTATTAAATGTAATTAGAGAACATTGTATATTTGTGATCATAAAAACAGAATGCCGAGTACATGCAACTAGCATTATTCATACAATTTATACGTTCTACGAGACTTAGCTCATGGGTTTTGAATACCAAAGACGATTAAAGCTTAGACTCATATCTTACACAGCCGTGATTTGCTACGAAATTATATGGAAACGTTTGCTACTTTTCTCATGATCTCACAGTTGAAGTCGAAAAACGAAGATCTTCAACGGAAATATCATGGAAACTGTAGAAATGCCACCTGAAACACATATCGAAAGCTACTTATCGAGATCTACTTACAATAATGGAATATTAGAAATAGCTTTTAACAAAAGGGAGCAGATAAAGCCGAAAGGAACGTGATTAAATGTAGAATAACTGTCTCTGCGAACTTACCGTCGGGTGTAACAAGAGAGACGAGAAGAACTCGAAAGTATATTGTAAAGGGAATAGAATTGCAGATTGCATTCTATTATTCTCGTTCGGGAAACTCGATGCCTTCCCTATCAACGTCTGGATTTTAAGGGCGCTATCACGGTATTATAGCAGGCTCTTCAATGAAAATGAAAATGAAAACAAGATCAAAATGACTGAACGAATAATTATAAATCAATATAAAGTCCTTTGAGGCAGGCTGGGAAATATTCTGGATTTGCGCAACTATACATCTTTTATTACATGCGTGAGAGTGCAGGTAAAGAATGGTAAGAATGAAGATTTCTTGTCATAAGTCTATGTATGAAATATGCAAAACAAGATCATAAACTGCTCTCCACATTTTTTCTATTCATTATAAGACTTAGCATTAACACCTAATTCACCGTTGTATTCTTCTGCAAAATTTTAAAAAGGATGGAACTTTATGCGGCACTATATAGGCACACTTTGGACAAGAATTTTTCCTGGTAATTAGATGTCGAGATACCACCCAAAACTAGGTGGGTCGTTTCAAATATAGATAACCACTTCTATAGACAGGCATTAATTGAATTTCTAATCTTAAAAAATAGTCGGTGTCTCGTTTCTATTGTACCCATACGGCATCGGGTTGACTTGTCACGCGCTATTTTACCAGTCGGTCCAATTGGCCCACCCGGATCACATTCGGAGTGATAGTGTTACCTTGTAGTACTTCTGCGATACCAGGAATACCTGTGAAGGCCGAGCATTTTACAAATCTAACCCCACTGGTCCTGCATCTCATTTATCATCCATCTGTTCTCTGAGACCATGTTGAATATCGCGAGTCTATTGAAGAAGAAGGAACTTCTATTCGTCCTTGTTAGTTCAACTCAAGTTTATCTCTGACTTCTTTAGCTCTGTTCCTGACAGTGACTTCTGTTACGCCGGCCGCCCTTGCAATCTCTGATTGAGTGATAATCTCTCCAGTCTTAATACTTGATAGGTAGAGTATAGATGCTGCAAGTCCCATAGGATCTTTTCCAGCGGAGATTTCTTTTTTGGTAACATTACTCATGATTTCTGCTGCTTGTCGTTTCGTTCTTTCACCCAATTTAGCTATATTCGCAACCTTAGCTATACATTTCATTGGTTCGAGTTGTGGTATTTTAAGGTCAAGTCTCGAGTGAAGCATTCTATAATCTTTTGATAGTTCTTTACGCTTTACATTACATGCTGTTGCTATATCTTTTAGTGTTCTCGGAGCTCCCATTTCTCTGCATGCAATATATATCGCAGCGGCTAGAACCCCTGAAATGGTTCTACCACGTATCATCATTCTTGCCTGAGCTTTTCTATAAATATATGCTGATTTCTCTACTATTACATCAGATAATCCAAGCTTATCTTTCAATACATCAAGTTGGAAGAAAGCTTGTTGGAGACTTCTTTCAGTTGGGGTGTGAATCTGAGATCTACTGTCCCAAGTCTTAAGTCTACGCATTCTTGTGCGCATCGCCACATCAAGCTTGTTACCATTGGCATCTCTGTCAGTTCTTCCAATGATTGTTGATAGACCCATATCATGACGAGCAAGAGATTGTACAGGCCCTGTTCTCGTTCTCCCTCCCTTTTCATCTGTAGCAAACGTACGCCACTCAGGTCCTATTTCCTGTAATTTATCAGAAATCACTAGACCACATTTATCACAAATCATCTCGCCAGATTCAGAATCTGTGATAATCTGGTCATTTCCACAACTCTGACATTTAGCTACGGTGGCGGCAGCGGTAGTAGCAATATCTGCCTGGATCTTGGAACGATTATTCTTACTATTATCACCACGCAATTCAATAACTATACTAACATCACCATACCTAATATAACATAGTAATTACATATAAACAGTATAGTAAGCAAAAAGTTACTATGTTAGTACGTAGTAAGCATCTATATTAGCTATAGATGGGTAACTATATAACCCATTAACTACCAAGCATTATCGTGGGCCTGAGAGCTGGTAGATCCTGATAACGATGACGTCCGCAACAGACAGAGATTCAATAACGATAAATCCGACACCTAGGAGTGATTCTAAGATAAGATGTTGCCCAATTAACAATACGCTTAATATCATTGGGAAAAGGTTCACGATTTTGATTCTAAGGAATATGATAAACGGCAAACAGAATAGGTTTAACCAATTTTTAAACTCCATAGAGGAAAGTAATCCAAAGACTCTTTCCGTAAGGCTAAGGGAAATGGAGAAATATGGATTGATAAAACGTAAGGTCTATCCTAACGAAAAACCTGTCAGGGTAGAATACCATCCTGTTGAAAAAGGGTGGGAATTGCAACCTATACTTGATATGATGGCTGCGTTCTCTTTAAAATATTGTAGTAAAGATGTTTTTAAAGATGCGAAGCCAAGAGAATTCAGAGAAGTATATGGAAGAGAAATGGCTAAAATTTCTCGCTAAAAACCCTCATCTTAGGCTCCAGATTTAATCCGACTATATTCTTAAGATGCGGTGTAATTCGCCTACACTGAGAACTACGGAAATCCTTCTTCATTCCCTAGAATCAACTACGGGTGGTGACAGTACCGTTTATTAGGCAAGTTTGAAACTGATGTATCAACACTTATTCTCCAAATATTTTCAATGTACTTTCTACCTGAATGGTCACAATAGCGTTGCTTTGTCTGCCTTTGTATTCAAATTCTACCAATAGATTGTCTATCCCTCCAGGGAATGCTTATACGATTTAGTAAACAATTAGGCCTGCTGTGTTTGGCCGTGTGTAACAGTTTCATGACATACCTTTTTAGAAACTATCAAAACCACCGCCACTATCAAATCCATCAAAACCGCCGGAATCAAAGCCACTATTATCTTGACCAGATCCGTCACTAGTGTTGCTGTCACCACCTGATGTTGCACTCTGGTCGTGAACAGAGTGTGTCCCATCAGCGCTGGCGCCAGCGTCGTGATGGCCGCTATCACCTCCTATTATTGCACTCTACATCGGATTTATTCCTAATCCCATAAAAGACATTATAGACGTAAAAAACATCATATCCATAATACCTGAGAATAACATCATAGGTATCCACATCCGATTAGCATCGATATAGCTTTGCAGCTGAGTGCCATCACCATTATCATAAGACTGCTGCATCTGTTGCCTTTTTTGCTCTAAATCTTGTTTCTTTGCGTTAAGAAGCTTGTTACCTATTTCGGTGATACCTACCTCTACCTTTTTCTTCCCAATTATGAAGCCTTTCCTTTCACCTTTGACTATCAATCTTTGAGTCACTAAATCACTTATAATCGATTCAACTTCGTGATTGTGTAATTTGGTAGCTCTAGCTGTCTTTTCTATATTGGTGATGCCGCTGGATATGGCATCAAGTACCATGAAATGATTAGGACTTTCATCAAAGTTGTCATTGGCAGACATAGTATATGTTTATTCTATATACAATCGTTAATAAATCCTTTATTAGAGACACTAAATAAGATATGTAAAAATCATAATAATCTAATGTGTTCCTATAAATGAATAAATATGAATTTTGGACTAGTTATTGAAGCATGTTCAAACTTGTTATCTCCGTACCATCCAATACAATGATACTAGTTTCGTTATCATTGATCATCAGTTCTACTTCTGTAATTATATTGTACTCTACACTACAGGCCTCAGCTTTCTTCGGCATGCCATCTCCATCAGCCAGCAATAATAACTTCTTAACATATCAGGATTCTGCTTTAGGAATAAAAATAGATTATCCTGTTGGTTGGACACATGAACTACATGCTGGCAGTCTTGTTACCTTTCTTGCAAGCCTGGAAAGTGATTCGAACACATATCCCGCAGGACTTGGCGTAACAGTTAACCATTTAGGATCAAGAAATACAACACTAAATGAAGTCACAAAAGTACAGATCAAAAATCTAACACAAAGCCATCCTGATTTTAAACTTGTTGAATCGACTAACTCGATATTAGCAGGCAACATTGCACATAAGATAGTATTCAGCGCAACAGACAATATGATACACGAACGAAAAGCAATGCAAATTTGGACGTTTAAAGGCGATAACGCCTATTTGATTACATATAAAGCAGAGCCAGGAAAATATTCTAAATACTTGCCAACAGTACAGAAAATGATAGACTCATTTCAAATAATAAAATAAAATAGTCATCAGACGTATTGTACAACATCCACTAACTCAGACCCAATATTGAGAAATCAATTCGCTCCCTTAATTCAGATCCTATTTTCTATGGTACTACACTGTCAGTGCAAATAAACAGCTGGTATACTCTTTGGTATTGCATTCTAGACTACGGCTAGAACTATCCATCGAATGAGTATCGTGAGAAGCTATTTGATATTGGTGAAGGAAAAGAGCCACCAGTACTGTGTATTCAGGAAGCTTAATTACTAACGACAGAAGATGGCCATTGTAATAGCACTTCTGAGTGATGTCATGATTTGAGCTGAAAATAAGTCGTAGGAAACTCTGGAATAGGTAATATGGTAGTATCGGCACAGTTTGAGGTGCTTTTAGCAACGAGTATTTAGCGGCTGACAAGGATCGGCGTATGAATCACGGAAAGATTGGAAAACAGGATCAGAATGTGGAGTAGGACTTTTGTCACTATTAGCCTCTGCTATCCCGGCAACAAATTCACATAACACTCTGCCTTGGATATTTCTCGTAAATCTTTGTTTGCAGACACTAAACAATATATCGGAACAATTGACCCATATTTACTAGAAATGCGCTTGGATTTTGATGTCAAGTAATGCAGAATGACTAATTTCTCGTTTTTTTGCCTGTTCTGAAGGTAGTAGCAGCCATGGATGTCCCTACAGTATGTGAATCAGGCCAAACCTAAACGCGTATTCTAAACCATATTATAATTGATAGAGTGATTTTATTATCAATGTCCAAGACATATGAAGTACTCAGCGGCTATGCAACTCCAAATGGAACAATGAAATATGTAGATTATGCGACCCAAGAGAAAGGTAAACCTGCTTCTCACTTTCGTGTTTTTGAAGGCCTATACTTATCAAGCATAGGAATTGGAACTTATCTTGGGGAGATGACTGCAGAAGACGACAAAGCTGTTGAAAATGCAGTTTATCAATCTGTCAAATCAGGTGCCGTGAATATTTTAGATACTGCCATAAATTACCGAGCAATGAGATCAGAGAAAAGTATAGGACGTGGATTGTCTCGTCTGATAAATGATGGCATTATTTCAAGAGATCAGGTATTTATATGTACCAAAAATGGCTATATAACAAATGACGGTGATTATCCTGCAATTGATGTAATGGAATATGTACAGAAAATGTACATAGCTACAGGAATCATCAAACCAGACGATATCAGTTCTGGCTACAATGTGCTCAATCCCGCGTATATTGAAAGATGTATTGATAAATCACTACTTAACATGCATCTGAGTACTATTGATCTGGTTTATGTACATAATGCATTTGAGAGTTGGTATGAGGATGTTAGCAGAGAAGAATTTATGCAGATGTTGGCAAAGGTTTTTGAAATTTACGAGAAATACCGTTCAAATAACAAGATAAGGTATTATGGAATGGCTACATGGACATGCTTTAGAGTGCCGTCAGGCGACAAGGAATATTTATCCTTAGAAGAAGTAGTTAGATTAGCTGAAAAGATTGGAGGAAAGGAACACGGCTTTCGTTTTATTCAACTTCCATACAATCTGGCTTATAGTGAAGCATTGGTTCTAAAAAATCAAACTGTCGGTGCTGAAAAAAATTTAAATATACTAGAAGCTGCAGCAAGATTGAACATAGGAATATTTACAAGTATTCCATTATTCCAGGGACGATTACTTAGATCAAGTATTCCTGACTACGGAGGATTAAACGATCAAGTTGCAAAATTAATCCAAATAATTCGTTCAAGTCCTTCTGTC
>CAKOFP010000312.1 GCA_933226995.1 Candidatus Nitrosopolaris rasttigaisensis
AATAACCCCTGCTAAGAATAGAAATATTGAAGGTAAATTTAAATTAAACATTACGAAGTAGTTAAAAATGAATTGTTACCAGCAGCAGCGGGTTATGATAGGGCGATTACAGTATTTTCACCGGATGGTAGACTTTATCAACTTGAATATGCAATTGAGACAGTAAGACGAGGGACACTGGCCATAGGAATAAAAAGTAATGAGGGGGTCCTCTTGGCAGTAGAAGAAAAGGCAAGAAAGCTACAGATATCAGATGTAACTCAAAAAATATTTCAGGTTGACGATCATATAGGAGTAGCAGCGGCGGGTTACATTCCTGATGCTAGGACACAGGTCGACCACGCCAGGTTTTTTGCACAGAGTAACAGACTGATATATGATGAGCCAGTCGATGTCGAGGGCGTAGCCAAAAACATTGCGGATATGGCGCAGCAGTTTACGCAGTATGCAGGAGTTAGACCCTTCGGCGTTGCGCTCATCCTTGCCGGCGTCGACAAAAGTGGTGCTGCTCTTTATTTGACCGATCCAAGTGGAACCTATATCGGTTATGACGCCGTCGCGATCGGTGCAGGCAGCGACCAGGTGACTGAATTTCTAGAAAAAAGCTACAAGGATAATATGTCGATGGAAGAAGGTGGTGCTCTCGCAATGGAATCAATTTCTCTCGTAAGTGAAGAGAAAACAGGTACGAGACATGTAAAGATGGCTATAATAGCTAATGATTCTAAAACCATGAGAAAAGTCGAAGAAGAAGAGATTGAAAAATATGCCGCAATGGCCAAAGGCAAGCCGGCCAGTAGGAGTGCCTAGTCGGTTTAAATGAGATTTTTTTCAAGTTGAAAATGCATGCCTTTTCACATAGGAGACAAAGCTCCGAATCTAAGTGTATTCGATTGGGTTCAGGGAAAACCTACCAACCTCGATAGCGAAATTGGAAATGTAGTGCTCGTTAAAGTCTTTCAAGTCAATTGTCCAGGCTATTTCAATCACGAAAATCCGCAAGTAGTGGAGAGGAATAGTAAATATTACCAGCGCGGACTGAAAGTTTTAGGGATTGCTCCCGCTATTGAGAAATAATGTCCTTTTGCTCCTAACCTTCTGCGAGGCTGTAGGCAAAACACGCAAGGTGTTGGTAGAAGCAGGAAACAAATTAAGTTATAAGATTCCATTCCCTGTCTGTATGCATGAATTGAAGAGGGAGAGCCCTTTGACTTATACCAACCCTATTGAATTTATTGAAGCAAATCCTTGACTCAAAACAATTTTCAGGAAAAACTTTTGAAGAGCATAGGCGGCTATTTTGGTAGATAATAATGGGGTTTGTACGACACATTTTTTTGGTTCGACGGGCTTTCTGGAGAGCGCAATAAAGCAGTTGCTGAATGAGTGATCTAAATTTTCCCAATCTTTGGATAGCCATTCCTGATTCTTCACTTTCAGATGAGCAAACAAAGAGGGACAAGACGATAAAAATATGCCAATTTGCCCGAGCCTGTTCTATGTTTCGTGTAAAAAAAATCTTTATATATCATGACAAGACAACAAATACTCCTACAGAAGACTTTTCGCTCTTAAAGACGGTCTTACGTTACCTCGATACTCCACAATACCTGAGAAAATTATTGTATCCTCTTTCAGATAAGTTAGAATATGCAGGTCTTCTGCATCCTATCAACGCGCCCCACCATCGTAAGCTAGAAAGGATCAGAGATGTCAAGTTTGGAGACGTGCGGGTCGGAGTGATTATAATGGTCAGGGGCAAGTTGCATGTGAATGTAGGCCTAAGCAGTCTTGTTAGTTTCGAAGGATCTGGTTTTCACGGGAAAAAAGTTAATGTTAAAATCGTCTCCACGCATCCGTCGCTAAAAGGCAAGGAGGCCACAGATTATGACATCAAAGATAATTATTGGGGATATGAGGTACAGGAAACGTACAGTCTTAATAAATTATTAGAGTCAACTTCGAATACTCAGATTATTATTACCTCCAAAAATGGCGGTTATGTCAAGGATAATGAGGCTAAAATTTTGGCACGCCTTAAATCTTTTAGGAATTTATTGATAGTATTCGGCACACCAAAAAAAGGGGTAGACGAAATGCTGGCAGCGGAAGGGCGCCGTATTGAAGCATACGAATTTGTACTGAATATGTTTCCTTTTCAGGGAACTAAGACAATTAGATTGGAAGAAGCAATACTGGGATCGCTTGCTATCTTCAATCATTTTCTTTCAAAGTAGTTTATCGAAAATTACGTTTTTTGTCAGCCATTCTTCCTTTTGAGCGGGCGTGTAACTAGGCAGGGCTTCGATTAGTGAATTTTCGAAAACATAAACCGGGAATATGGTTATTAAAGGGCTGGCGCAGTCTTGCTCTATATGGGCCACCGTAAGTACAGCGCTCCGAGACGAGGTAGCATTGCCTTCAGGCCGAGGGCTAGAGCTAAAAGCATCGAATCCAGGATTCGAAGCTGGCCTAAGAGTGCAGAAGAGAAATCAAACTTAGCTGGTTTTGCTGGCTTTAAAGCAGGAGTGATACACGTTCTAACTATTGACGATCGGGAGAAAACTCCAAACTTTGGCAAGCATTTTTTAAATCCTAGTACGGTCATAGTTGCCCCACCACTTAGAATAATTGGTATTCGCGCCTATAGCGAGAACCAAAATGGAAGAAATGTCATTTTTGATGTCTACTCAAAAGATCTACCGAAAGATCTTCGTCGCAAATTTACTCCCAATTTTGACGAAGAAAAGATTATAAACTCTGAATCGAAACTTGATAGGGCTGTCTCTGTCGTCGCTGTGGTTTCGGTTCTGCCGCGAGACGCTAACCTATCACAGAAGAAACCATTTGTCTTCGAAATTGCTGTAACAGGAAAAGATGTCAAATCTAAATACGATTACTTAAAGACCATGCTGGGCAAAGAAATTCGAGTGAGTGACATTTTCCAGGTAGGTCAGTACATCGACGTTTCTGCTATCACTAGGGGCAAGGGTATTGAAGGTCCTATTACGAGATTTGGCGTAAAGAGAAAACAACACAAGTCTAGAAAGAGCGTGCGTGCGGTTGGCACGTTAGGTCCTATCTCGCCTGCAGTCGTAATGTATACAGTTCCAAGACAGGGTCAAAGAGGTTTCCATCAGCGAACAGAATACAATAAACGAATCCTTATGATATCTAATACTCAGAAGAACACCGCGGATCATATCAATCCAAGTGGCGGTTTCAAGCACTTCGGACTGGTAAATGGCGATTACATAGTTGTGAAAGGTTCAATCCCGGGCGTCCCTAAGAGACTAATCAAAATGAGACAGCCGATACGCAATTTCCAGAAAAAGATCTTCGAACCAAAAGTACTAGAGGTAGTCGTCCAATGAGTTTGAACGTTGGGGTACTTGGTATTGACGGTCGCAAGACGGACACAACCCTGTTGCCAGAAGTCTTTAAGAGCGCCTACAGACCCGATGTTATACACAAGGTCTATGTGAACTTGTTGTCACACGGCTTTCAGAGACAGGGTCGCTATCCTGCAGCTGGCGAGATTGTTAGTGCCGAGTCCCGTAACACAGGTCTTGGAATGGCAAGAATTGCTAGAGCCCGAGGCGAGGGTTTTCCAAGAGCTGGACAGGCTGCTGGAGTCGCTGGGGTCAGACATGGCAGGGTAGCGCATCCACCGGAATCTTGGAAAAAAATCTACAAAAAGGTCAATAAGAAAGAGAAATATCTGGCACTGCGTTCGGCTATCGCAGCCACTGCGAGGAAAGATTTGATAGAGCAACGTGGGCACAAGGTAGGAACAGTTACAAATTTTCCTGTTGTTGTCTCGAACGATATTGAATCAGTTTCAAAGGCAAAGGATCTAAAAAAGATCCTAATTAGTTTGGGCTTGAGTGAAGACCTAAGCAGAGCAATGTCATCACGCAAGGTCAGATCAGGCTTAGCCAGACGCAGGGGGCGCAAAAACCGTGTGGGGTATAGTGCATTGGTTGTTACAGGGAGTGAAAAAGACAAGATTTGCCAGGTATCTGGTTCTCTCCCCGGAGTCCACATAAAAGGTGTGAGACAATTAAGCGTCCTAGACTTAGTTCCAGGGTCCAAACGAATTAGGCTGACAATATTCTCTCAAAATGCTATCGAAAAATTGAAGGAAGTTAGACCCGTGAAGTCTGGGGTGAGTGAGATGGGTCCACATGAGTAGTAATCGCCCGAGACCGCTAGAAAACATGAGTGCTGAAGATGCTAGGAGGATAATTATCAAACCCTACATCACTGAAAAAGCATTCAATCTAATAGAAGGCCAAAATATGATAATATTCATAGTAGATCGTCAAGCAACAAAGAAGCACATCAAGGCTGCATTGAAGAGTCTTTACGAAATAGAGGCACAGGGTGTGAATACACTCAGGAGTATTCGAGGCAAGAAAGCAATAGTGAAATTCGCCACAGCGGAAGGAGCAAGAGACCTTGCTACAAGTTTGGGCCTTGTGTAGTATCTTCGTGTCTCGTTAGATTTAAAAGTAGCAGACAGGTGGCAGAATTAGTTGGTTCGGGAATTCAAATTCAAAGGCTATTCGCCTGAGCAATTGCAAACGTTATCAATTGAAGCATTAATCCCGCTTTTGAATGCGCGTGTCCGAAGATCCCTTGATAAGAGAGTCGGCAAGTACATGAACGATGCAAAGAGAAAGTTACGTGAAGAGATAAAATTAGCACGAGAAGGTAAGCTCAAAGGGGAATTAAAGACCCATGTTCGTGATATGATTATTTTGCCTGACATGATAGGGCTGAGTGTTAAAGTTCACAATGGGAAAGAATTTTTTGCAGTTAATATAAAGCCTGAAATGATAGGACATTATCTTGGTGAATATGCGATAACTAATAGAAGAGTGCAACATGGCGCTCCTGGCGTCGGAGCTTCTAGATCCTCGCTCTACGTACCACTTAAGTGATCTTACATGCCGAATTATTCGTACGCGTTTCAGCAATTTGACAACACCAAGCACGTGAGGGCGGCTCTAAGAGAAAAAAACATCTCCCCAAAACACTCAAGAGAAGTCGCTCTAGCAATTAAGGGATCTTCTATTGAGAAAGCACGGGAGTTTTTAGAAAATGTTATCGCTAAGAGGCTTGCAGTTCCGTATAGACGGTACAACAACGAGGTGGCCCATAGATCAAACATACAAGATGGTTTTTTTGCAGGTAGGTTTCCACAAAAAACCGCTAAAGAATTCTTGAAACTTCTTGATAATCTGGAATCCAATGCTGAATACAAGGGTATGGATCTTGATAGACTCAGAATTGTAAGTGCTGTTGTTCACAGAGGGACAAAACTTGAACGATTTACACCTAGGGCAATGGGAAGAGCAAGCCCAAAAATCGGCATGCTAGTCCATATAGAGTTGGTAGCAAAGGAAGGTTTAGCATAATATTGAGTGCAGTTAAGAACGTGATGAAAAATAATTTCCGCAACCTTGAGTTAGATGAGTACTTGGCCTCAACGCTGAAGGACGCCGGCTACGGAGACGTTGAGGTACAGAAAACACCAATAGGGACCAGGATAACGCTATATGTTACAAGACCTGGTCTAGTTATTGGTAGAAAGGGAACAGGTATTAAAGACCTGACGACTAGACTTGAGGAGAAATTTGGTTTGACGAATCCACAAATATCTGTCCTTGAAGTGTCTATTCCCGAACTGAATCCAAAAATTATGTGCAATAGGATTGCTCAGTTGATAGAAAGGGGTACCGCCTTTAGAAGGGCAGCCATGTGGTCAATGAATACGATTATGAATGCTGGAGCGCTAGGGGTAGAGGTAGCGATTGCGGGAAAACTTCGAAGCGAACGTGCTCACTTTGAAAAACACTCCTCCGGAGTGATGCCCAAAAGCGGACATCTTGCTGAACAAATTGTTCGGGTCGGAATTACTTCGGTTTTGACAAAAATGGGGCTCATGGGTATACAATTAAGGATTGCGTTGAAAAGTGAGCTTCCGCAAGAGTTCGAATTCTCCGAATCCTCAACGCAGGTTGATTCAGCGCAATCTCAAATTCCTGCTGACGTAGGTGCAGAACAAAGTACAACGACTGCTACGGCCGCAGATGTTGCCTTAAAGCCTAGACAAACAGATAGGGAAACAATAGTAGCTCCGGGAAATACAAATGGCCAGACTTAGACTAAAAACCCTATGGGAAATGAACGATCCCGATTTGACCGACAAATTGTCCGAATTAAAAGCGGATTTGGCAAAACTTAGGGCCGAAGCCGCGAAAGGCACCCTAAAAAAACAGAGTGGTGATATAC
>CAKOFP010000313.1 GCA_933226995.1 Candidatus Nitrosopolaris rasttigaisensis
ATCTAAGTGTACCCAAGGAATATCATTCGTGAAATTGGACAAAAATGCTGCTGCTGTAATCGCACCGCCTGGTCTACCGCCGATATTCTTAAGATCAGCTACAGTACTCTTTATCTGTTCATAGTATTCGTCATGTAATGGGAGATCCCATATTCTTTCTCCTGTCTTTTCAGATATTTTGCTCAATCTCTCAGCGAGGTACTTGCTCGTCCCTATTACAGCCGCAACGTTAGCACCAAGAGCAATAACACACGCACCAGTGAGAGTGGCTAAATCGATAATTGCCTGAGGATTGAATATCGCAACGCCGTATGCCATTGCATCCGCGAGAATAATTCTGCCCTCCGCATCGGTGTTCAAGATTTCCACGGTCTTGCCATTGTACATCCTAATTATGTCACCAGGTTTGTACGAACTGCTGGAAGGCATATTTTCAACCGAAGGAATTATCCCTATAACATTTACTGGAAGACCCAACGATGCTATTGCTTTTAGTATTCCAAGAACGCTGCAGCCTCCACATTTATCAAATTTCATTTCATCCATTTTATCACCAGGTTTCAGGGATATACCTCCGGTGTCGAACGTAACCGCCTTTCCAACCAAAAGATATGGTTTTTGATGATCCGCATTTCCATAATATTCCAAAATTATCAATTTAGGCGGATTATTGCTTCCTTTTCCCACGGAAACTATCCCGTTTAATCCGATAGATTCCATCTCATACCGTTCTAAAACCCTAGTTTTTATCCCGTATTCACCCTCAAGTGCCAACGCAAGACTGGCTATTTGTGATGGGGGGCAGTCATTAGGCGGTAAGTTACTCAAATCTCGCGCATAGTTGACTGCCTGTGTTATCAAATTTACTTTGTCTACCACCGCCTGGAATTTCGCAGAATCTGAATTAACCACGATTGTAGCCTGCGCAGGGATAGTAGTAGCCTCCTTTCCGCTTGTCATGTATCGGTTGAAGGAATATAGCGAAAGAAGAACGCCTTCAGAAATCGCTTCTATTAAAGCTTCATCCACATCCATAAAGGGTAAAATACAGAATTCTTCGACGCCTAGTTCCTTAGCCTTCAGAGCTGCTTTACCGGCAATAACTCTTGCATTTTCATACGTGAATTTTTCTCTCGTTCCAAGGCCTACTAGCATGATTTTTTTTATCAAGCCTTTGCCCATCATATGGAAGACCATATTTGATGCAAAACTTCTTTTGAATTCTTTATTTTCGATGAGCTCTATGATCGTAGCGGTTATTGTAGAATTCAATCCTTTTGACTCGAAAAAATCACGCTCGTTTTCGAAAATGCCAATGACTAGGAGTGCAGTTTGCATCTGGTCAATCTTAGCCTCTTGTACTATAACACCAACCATGCTAAATTGTAACCATTTAATTATTTTAAATTATCTCAAAGACCGTATGCCGTAAACTGCTCCTAAATAGTGGAAGCAATAGAGATGGCCGGGTGCCTTTACATATATCTTTTTATTTTCCCTGTGGCCGCACTTCATATGATCTGAAAACATTTGAATGGTTGCGATCCTCATAATGGGTTTTAGAATGCGCTACCTAGATCTTAAGAGGAAGATATGCAGCGTCCGTATGCTGGCTATTCAAGGAATTGCTGAAGCTGGCTCAGGTCATCCTGGCGCATCATTTTCAGCTGCGGAGCTCATGGGTGTTCTTTATTTTCGAAAGATGAATCATTCACCAAAAAAGCCAGATTGGAGCGAGAGGGACTATTTTATCAACTCAAAAGGACATTCGGCCCCGGGGTTCTTTGCAACACTGGCGATCGCCGGTTACTTTCCACCCACTGAAATGAAGACTTTGCGTAAGCTCGGGAGCAGACTGCAGGGTCATCCGGTTAGATACACGCAGAAGGAGACCCACCAAAGTGTACCAGGAACTGAGTTTTCAGGAGGCTCGGAGGGAATTGGTCTTTCAGTGTCGATAGGGATAGCGCTGGCCAATAGGCTGGATGGTAAAAAAAATCGTGTTTATACTCTAATAGGTGACGGAGAATCAAACGAAGGTCAGATCTGGGAAGCAGCAATGGCTGCTGCCAAGTTCAAACTGCATAACCTAGTTGCCATACTAGATCGCAACCGCATCCAACAGGACGGTTTCACGGAAGATATCATGCCTCTCGATCCGACTCGTGATAAATGGTCCGCCTTCAATTGGAATGTAATCGAGATAGGTGGTCACAATGTTGAACAGATAATTGACGCTCTAAACAAAGCAAGTGAGGCAAAAGATAGTCCGACTATAATTATAGCAAACACTGTTAAAGGGAACGGCATCAAACATATGACGAACAATCCGCAGTGGCACGGAAAGGCTCCGCCAAGAGAACACACTCCTTTACTGTTAGAAGAACTTAGAAGTGAATGCCTAATTGCGCCATCTATTATAGCTGGGCAGCAAGAAAATTACGAAGAGAAGATAAGAAGCGCAGAACGGGGAGGAGCCGACATCATTCATCTGGATATCATGGATGGTAGATTTGTGCCTAATACTACATTCTATTCAGATACAATAAAACAACTAAGACATATCACCACATTACCATTTGATGCTCATCTTATGATTGAAAATCCGTTGGCTCATATTCAAGATTATATTGATGCTAGATGCGATATAGTTAGCGTTCATGCAGAGACATGTAGTGAAAGTGAATTTGCGCAGATTACAGATAGATTACTTTCGAACGGAATTAGCCCAGGTATTGCACTAAATCCGTCTACAGATCTTCCAAATTGGCTTTTTCCCCATCTGCAGGATGTCGATGTCGTGCTAATAATGTCCGTAAACCCAGGCTTTGCGGGCCAAAAATTCATCCCAGAAGTCTTATCAAAAATCCGAGTAATAAATCAAAAGTTAAGAGAACACGGATTCTTAGGGTACATTGAAGCCGACGGCGGCATTGATGCTACTATGTTGCAAGCAGTCTATGAGGCTGGAGCTAGAATATTCGTAGCCGGAAACGCAGTATATGGCAGTGGGGATATCCATGGCGCAATTATCCAGTTAAGGTACAAGGTAAACGTGGCGTTGGAGAGAAAGCTCCTAGAACAGGCGAACGCTATAGGTATAAGACGCGACTGGTTGAAGACACGCAAACATATATTGATTCCTCTAGCAAATGAGCTAGGGATAGAGGAGGAACTACATGCTCTTAAGTAATGAACAAAAAAATGCCGATATGCGAGGAGCATACGGCGATACACTTGTAGAATTAGGAGCATCTAATCGAAATATAGTCTGTGTGGGGGCTGACACCACAGATTCACTCAAGATAAAGAAATTTGGGGACTATTATCCTGACAGATTCTTCAATGTAGGCATAGCTGAAGCGAACCTCGTTTCCGTGGCAGCTGGGCTTGCGATTGCAGGCAAAATTGCGTTCGCAAGTACATATGCCGCATTTCTCCCAGGACGATGCCTTGATCAAATCCGCAACACCATATGCTATCCCGACCTGAATGTGAAGCTTGTTGTTTCTCATGCCGGTCTGACTGTGGGACCTGACGGCGCGTCGCATCAACAGCTCGAAGATTTTTCGACAATGAGGGCGATACCTAATATGCGAGTAATCGTCCCTGCTGACGCCGTGGCCGCAAAGTATTTGATCCGATCAATAGCCATCATACCTGGGCCATTTTATGTTAGACTTGCGAGGCCATTGAGCGAAGTTTTATATGAAGACAACGCAATTTTCAGGATAGGCAAAGGAAACATCTTGCGGGATGGCTCCGATGCGACAATTATGGCATGTGGTCTAATGGTTACAAGAGCATTAGATGCAGCCAAGGTTTTGAAATCGAATAACGGAATAACTTGTCGCGTTGTTGATATGTTTTCAATTAAGCCCATTGACACCCAACTTGTGGCAGAATGTGCTAGGGACACCGGAGCCATTGTAACTGCAGAAGAACACAATATGATCGGAGGTCTCGGATCAGCTGTAGCTGAGTCATCTTCTGAAACTTACCCAGTGCCGATTAGACGGTTGGGCGTACGCGATACATTCGGAGAATCTGCCAGGGATGAAGAGATCGATGCACTCCTAGAAAAATATGGATTAGCCACAAACGAAATTGCACGCGCTGTTATCGAATGCAGAGGTAAGAGCAGAAGATGAAAATATTTCTTGATTCTGCTAATCTACATTCCATAAAAAAATACAATGATATGGGGCTCATTGATGGGATCACTACTAACCCGACTCTACTGTCGAAAGAGAAAGAGGATCCGGCTGCCCTGATGCGGGAAATTGTTAGAATAGTAACGGGTCCTGTAAGTCTGGAGGTTGTTGGTACTAAAACAGAAGAAATGGTGGAAGAAGCCCATCGGCTAATGAAGTATGGCCAAAACGTAGTTGTTAAAATTCCAATGATGCCTGATGGTTTAAGAGCCATTAGACAGTTAGCTCAGGAGGGTATCCCTACTAACGTGACACTTGTTTTTTCTGCCAACCAAGCAATTTTGGCTGCAAAGGCGGGTGCATCTTACGTTAGCCCTTTTATCGGAAGGTTGGACGACGGTGGGCAGGACGGTACAGACCTTATAAAGCAAATTGTTCAGATCTTTAGAAATTATCACTTTAACACAGAAGTGCTCGTAGCAAGCGTAAGGCATCCACTCCATATTATCGAAGCAGGGAAGATTGGAGCGGACATCGTAACGCTCCCGCCAGATATCTTGGCAAGAATGATAGTTCATCCGCTAACAGATAAGGGCTTGGCTGCCTTTCTTGAGGATTGGGAAAAGTTAAAAAAGGGAAACCCTAACGTCGGAATTTAATTTAATCTCGAAGCAAATATATTACTTTTTTTGGTATGTCTTCCAATCTGCTGACCGCTAGGCTTCTCTCATAGGTCAAATATTTTAGATTGTGGCCTATACTTATCGCATCGTTTATGTTCTTGCCTAATCCAAGTGCTACCATATGTATACCCATTTTCCGGTATGAAACGACCATTTCACGGACTGCATCAAAGTCGGATGGCTCTCCATCAGTCAAAGTCACCATGATATCTGGCTTAAATGATTTTGCAATAGGCTGCAATAATCCATATATCTCTGCAAGCGGTGTGCCGCCGCTTGCGCGTATCTGGGTCAGTCTACGCGGCCCTGTTGCGGACCACTTGAGGTTTGGAGGCTTTATAATCCAGCACTTCACCTTTCCTGATTCCGTACTAAAAGCGTAAACAGCAAACTTTATTCCCAAATAACTCAGTGCTTCGCATAGAGCAACTGTTGCTCGTTTGTACTCCAATTCCACGTGCTCTATACTGCTAGAATGGTCAAGGAGGATTGCAACTTTTGTTTTGATGGAGAGTTTAAAGTCAGTCAAAAAATTCTTAGGTAACATTTCCACATAGCTCTCAGGATCAAATTCTTCCCCTGTCACTTCGTGTCGTTCTATCCAGCCCGTTCTCCAGTCCCTGAATTTAGCCTTCACCTTTCGGATTAAATCAGCATCATATATTGGGGATGGATCAACATCCATCATTTCAGGAACGCTTAAACCGAGGTTTTCCAGACTCTCATAACCCTTGTTTTCAGTTTTCTTACTCTCCTTGAGCAAGGTTTGAAATTCGCTCAGCACGTCACTTCCTTCAATAATTTCTCTTGAAGATCTGTCTAAATCAGTAGCCTTAATACTCCTTCTAACAATTTTTTCTATTTGCTTCACGAGTTCGCTCTGGTTCATCCCCAAACCTATTATTCTTGTCCGAGGCGCAAGGATAGCTACGGACGTTAATGCATCTAATTCAAGCATTTTAATCAAAAGTGGGATATGTCTTTCAATCCACTCAGTATGATAGTCATTCTTGATTGCATCATGGACTATTTCGTTCGCAAAAGAAGATGCCTTCTTTACCTTCTCTAAATCGTTTCCGTACAGCTCGCCTTTCAGATAACCTGTAAGGAAATACTGGGAAAAGGCTTCAATAATCTTTGACTTTCCATAAATAGAATTAAGGAGCGGTCGTGACAACCAAGACATGCCTTCGTTAAATACGATCTCTTTAATCATACCTTCCCAAGCCTGTAGTCCTAGGATTTCAACTCGTTTGGTTTCAATAGTATTCAGGAGAAATCCAAAAGCGTGTTCATAACTCAAGACTTTGGTTGAATGGTGCATACGCATAGATTCGTGCCACAATCCGACCCGCCATTGTCTGTATTGCTGGAAACTAGTGCCAAGATAATAATTGAGAAAGGGTAATGTAATCTGATTCTTATCAATTTTTGCTAAAGGCATTTTATCTTGAGTCAAAATTATAACGGTCTTGTTATTGTTAGACCATCGTCTACTCAAGAACGTTGCAATATCAAGCAAGACATCGTTCCGCAGATGTGTGTAATTAAGCCCTAATGGCACCGATGGTGTTGGCATACCCTAATCGACAAAAATTGATGTTATCATATCCATTACCTTTTGATATTCAACTTCGCCCCACTGATCATAAGCATTGGCATAAACAATCTCTGCGGCCTGCTTTGCGTTGCTTCCGGCGTTAAGAAGTTTCGCAAAAGCGATTGACTCCCTCAAACTAGGACTATAGTATAACTCTTCAACAGCCGCTGCTTCGCGCAAATTCTTTGCAAGTTTGATCGCACGTTTTATGTCATTAATCTTAGATATATCGACTGTCGTATGGCGTTGTACGATCTCGAGTTCTATTTCTTCGGGAGGATATTCTAATCGCAACCTAATCGGAAATCTGCTGAGAATCTGAGGAGGTAGCTCTTTAGTTCCAACGTGGGAAAGAGGATTAATTGTTGCAATTACCGACCAATCATGATGAGCATTGATAATTTGCCCATCTGCTTCTTTTAATATTATTTGTCTTCTGTCATCAAGTGCTTCATCTAATCGCAATAATACGTCAGCCTCAGCTGCATTTAACTCGTCAAGGTACAAGAGACTACCGTGTCGCATAGATTTCACGAGTATCCCTTCCACAAAACTAATTTGCCCTTTTTCCAAAGTCTTTGAACCAATAAGATGAGATTCTCTCGTACGGAGGCTAAAATTTACGGAGTATAACTCTTTGTTTAAATCTGAGGCAAACTTCCTTACAAGGGTTGTTTTGCCAGTACCCTTTGGGCCTATGATCAGTGCAAAGAGTCCTGCTTGGTAAGCCTTAGTCAATATATCGATAGAGTTATTCCAATCGAGATAATTGATCTCCATCATCTTACTCGTCATCTGTACAGTCTTGGTAATCTCTTTACATAAAAACCAATAGTTGCAAGTGGACCTGGTCTCATCCGATTAACATCGAGATCCAATGGTGATTTTCTTATTGTTAAGGTAGTCGGTAAGAAGAACTCTATCGATTGTTGTTGGATTTATGTAATAGGATCTGCCTTTAACATATCTTTCCATTTCGTTAACATATCTCAACAACGAATCTTCTTCACTGATCATGACCGTATCTATTTCGATTCCCATACTGTGACATTTTTTTGCTTCGAGGATCGTTTTCTCTCCGATATATTGATCAACTTGTTTGTACCGATAGCACAGGTAAACAAGCTGTCCTGCTGCAATATCAAGATTGAAATCAAGTGCCTCCTTACCTGGTAGATAGAAATGAGAATATGGTCTTTGTGATAAAATTTTATCCTGTTCTTTTTTATCATCTATGAAACATGCGCTCGGATGGCCGTCGGTTATGAGCACTATCCGTTTGTTTAAGGCGCCATCTTTCTGAAGTATTTTGCTTGCCAATCTAAATGCTGACTGATAATTTGTATAATGTAAAAAGTCAGAGCCAGGTTCAAATGTCTTTAGATATGGTATGTCATTAGGGGCGACCTTCGATGCAAGAGCGCCAAAACCAACGATGGAGATGGAATCGGAAGGGAAAAACTTTTGGTTTAGTAAAAAAAGACTCCATAGAGCTCTTTTTGCTGCTTCTATCCGACTCATGTCACCAAACATTGAAGAATAACGCATGGTTGAACTTAAATCGATACAATAAACAACAGCCGCTCGAACGTCTTGCAGCGTCTCATACTCTTCTAGATCATCCTCTTTGACATCTAATGGGATTGTAAGCGAAGGACTGTTCTTCGCAAGTCTATGCACAGCATTTAATATTGACTTTGGAACGTTTACAAGTCTAATATCATCGCCTCGTTCATAACTTCTAGTTGAATCCAAAACTATTCCTCCTCTACCTAAACTAGTCGTTTCGTGCACCCCTAAATCACCAGTTTTTAGGGCTCTCATGACGTCGCTTAGGATTTTCCCGCCGATGTTTAGGAATCCTTTGCTAGTAAGCCATTTATTGGAATCCTTGAGATATCCTTTTTGCATTAACTGCGCAACAATAGGAGTCCCGGAAACCGTTATCCCGTCTCCCTTGATATCTGTTTCCTGTCCTCTAGTCTTCTTATTTCCTGTACTGTCTCTTTGTTCATGTTGTTGCTGCGCTGATATATCTTGCAATGATCGTTCAAGGCCTTGAATAGTCGGAGTCTTTTCCCTTAGGACCTCTCTGCCAATCACCTTCAACATCTTATCAAGCAGATCGTTTGCTGCGTTCTTCTCTTCATGCAGTGTCTGATGTTTGTTGCCAAGGATCTCTGCCGCAAAATAAACAAATTTTTTTGTGTTAGGATTAATATTACTGAGGTTATTGAATGGCACCATAGCTGTCCTCCTTTCTATCTAACAATGGTGGTTGCACCCACCTAAGACCTTCTAAAATAACTTCAGTAACCGCTGCTGTAAATTCTCCGTTCATGTCTTCTCTAAGACATACAGTCTCCCTCATTATTCCAAGATTTTCTGCGATTTCAACAAATTTTTTCTGCTCATTCTCTATAACAAAAATTGTCTCCTTTACAACCTGTTTTAACCCAGGGAACAATTCTAACTGCGATTCATAATCCAAAGAGTTTGATTTGTTACTGCCTAGGGTAACTTGTGACACCAAGAATGTCTTATTCTTTGTGAATTCATTTTTCAGTTCTGCTAATTGTTCGACGGATAATTTTTGAATATATTCAAGTGAAACTTCCCTTATGGCATTGTCAATTATTGAATTCAATACATTGATTCTTGTTTCGAGGGTATCTTCTATCTCTGTTAGCTCAAATTTAACCGATTGGTGAATACTATGAATGTCACAAAATCGCGGTATCGCCTTCACAAATTGAGATATTGATCTTGTTCGTTCAGCCTCACCAACCAACAATTCTGTAGAATGAATCGCAACCCTAACGCTGACGCCCTTATCATGATTAATATCATGATGAGTTCTGGCTAACTCCATTATCTTTGCTACTGTCCGAAGCATAAAAACAGGTAGAAATACGTTCCCTGCATCTGCGATTCTTGCCTCTTGAATAATGATGAGCATCTCGTCAAGAGTATTTCTTGGATAGTGTGTGTTTACGTGACTACGTAATCTATCAAACAATGGCTCGATTATCTTGCCCGAGTGAGTGTAGTCTACTGGATTTGCTGTAGCCATAATCTTTACATCCGGTTTAAAGACCACTGGATATGACCCAGTCGTGAATTTACCTTCCTGTAGAACGCTTAGTAATGCGACTTGTTTTCGAGGATCGAGGACCGGAAGTTCGTCAATACACAGAATTCCGTGTCGAGCTTGCAACAATTGACCAGAGGAGTATGATTCGATATCATACAGTTCAACGCCTTTCTTGGCAATTTTAATAGCATCAATTTGCCCGACTAAATCCTTTACCGAAATGTCAGGAGTAGCCAAGATGTATCTGTATCTGTGCGAACCTTCAATCCAATTGATTTTTGTCTCCAGCTTGTTGTTCCTGATTATTTCCTCACATTCTTTCGACACTGTAAATTCCGGAGAAGTGCGAACAACTTCAGCGTCATTCATGATATTAATCATTTGTTCCTCAGGAATTGAGGTGGGAATATCGTTTGTAATGCTTCCTTGGACTACTGGGACAAGTGATAGCAAGCTCTCTGCAATGCATTCTGCAATTTTAGTTTTTGCTTGTCCAATCTGTCCGACAAAAAGAATATCATGCCCGGCCAGAATCGCCCTGTTTACCGCCGGAATAACATCTTCATTATATCCGATAATACCAGGGTAAGGATATTCATGGTTTTTCAATTTTGCAATGAGGTTGCCGCGCAGCTGCCTCTCTACTGTAACATGCTTGTAATTAATTCCTAGAAGGTCTCCTAAGGTTTTGATTTGAGTATAATCTTCAGGCACTCCTGCCATTATTTCGATGTACTTCGGCTTCGAGACGTATGAGCGATGGATGAATTCTTCAATAGTGTTAGAATTCATGAGTTATCAATCTACAATAGTAAGCAAGTAAAATATTTGAAACAGTTGGTTGGACATTCGTCGACACGCACTGATATACAACGCAGCTACTAAATTACTATACGAAAATGCTGATCTGTCGGCCAGCCGTGCAATGCACATTTATTTCCTGCCTATTACGTGGCAAAAACCCTATCGAAATATTCAGACTGTTCTTGGGTAAGGTCATTTGCTTCGCCCTCTACTACGTTGGCTACGTTCTTGGCAAGTCTTTTCTTGTACTCGAGTTGCATCTGGCGTGCTATTTGAATTCGCTGAGCCTGAGGTGATCCAGCGCCATGCATTGATTCAGTCAAATATCCTACTGCGTTTCTTCCGAGTGTCATGTTTTCAATTAATCGCAATATTCTTACCCTATTTTCAGTAGAGACACCCTTTCTCCCTTTGAGGTATTTCTCTAACAGGGGACCGGTCTCGAGACTTCTAAAGTCTTTCTCAGATGGCATCGTTACCATCAAACCGCCAGCAATATCTTGTGCGAGCCTGCTAATTTCGTATGGAAACCGGGTGACATTGTGCTTACAAACATTTGCCAGCATATCGTCATTCTGATAATTACCTGAAGCGGTTTTATGTGCCTGGTAAGAAGAAGCAATTCCTGCGGCAAAAATTGTCTCATTTAAGTGCGTCATTTCGACTAACTTGTCTTTGATGTGAGATGCGTTCGCCACTCCATTATAATCCGCGATGGCAGCCGCCGCACCGATTAAAACATCTCCAAGACCGGTTTTGCATACATAGCTTCTTCTATGATAACATGTGAATCGTTCAACGAGCATGGATGCAAATTCAACTTCTCCTTGCATGAAAATTAATTCATTAGGGATGAACACGTTGTCGAGTATGATCATCGCTTCCTGTCCAGAGAATTTGGCGTTGCCTGCATCTAGGTCCCCGTCTTCCATACTTCTGGTATCGCATGATTGCCTGCCGTAAATGTAAGTAATACCTTTTGCGTCCGTCGGTATCGCACCGACAATCGCATATTCTTTATCTTCTGGTCTAAGTCTCATGGTTGGCATTACGATAATCCAATGAGAGTTAATACAACCTGTCTGATGTGCTTTGGCGCCTGTGATGTATATGCCCTTTTCGTCCCTTTTTACCACATGGACGAACATGTCGGGGTCCTCTTGTTGTGATGGTGATAGACTGCGATCTCCTTTTACGTCTGTCATCGCGCCTCCTATCATAAAGTTCTCCTTTTGAATCATTTTTATGAACTCAATTAAGCGTTTGTGATAGACAGTGCCATATTTGACATCTATTTCAAAAGTCGTCGAATACAATGAATTTAGCGCGTCCATTCCTACACATCGTTGGAAGCAGGTGGCTGTCAGCTGCCCGAGCTTTCTCTGCATCTTATTTTGATTAACCAAATCCATAGTGCTTTCTGCAATATGCAGGAATCTGTTTACTCTTGTCCCGCTAATGGATGACTGTGCAGAGGCAATTTCAGAGTCTCGATTCGCGACGTCGTAGGTTTCTGCAACCGCGTTGATAGATGGCCTAATCATAGGATGGTCCACAGGCTCCTTTACCAATTCGCCAAACAGGTAAACTCTTAAACTTCTTCCTCTGAGACTTTGAATATATTCTGCCCCATTTCGGATAGGCATAATAAATATATTAATG